>NZ_CAAAFT010000016.1:0-2319 GCF_900634765.1 Candidatus Protofrankia californiensis
GCCGGTGCCGCGTCGGGAGTCTGCGACCGTCGCGTCCGAGACCGGTACCGGCACTGACGCTGAGGGTGGTGTCGGGGTGTCGCTGCCGGCGCGGATGGCGAGTGCGTTGCGGGCGGCGGCGGAGCTGGTGGAACTGGTCGGTGAGCGGGCGTCTCTGCACGTGACGGTCAGCGATGTCTACCCGGACCAGGTTGTGGCGCTTGTCCCTGCCCGGTGGAGGGTGGATGCCTCGGCCGGGGAGCGCGACGCGGTCCGGTGGGCGGATCTGCGTGCGGTGGCCCGCCTGTTGGGCCGGCCGCCGGCCGTGCGGCATGACCTCGGTGACGAGGATCTGACGGTGGAGGTGTCCGCGACGGTGGCGGGTTCTCCGGTGCGGGTGTGGGCGCCGCTATCCGACCCGGACGTGATCGGTCAGGCTCGTGCGCTGGTCGCGGGTATGGAGACGGGCCAGTGACCACCATGCCTGTCAGTCTGTGCCGGTCGAGGGGCACCGCTGTGTCCACCGGTGCCGGGGCTGCTCCCGTACCGGGTGCACAGGAGCGGTTCGCCGTCGCGGTGGCTGACTACCTGGCCGCGGTGGCGGATCACTGGGCGGTGGTGACCACGCTGGCCGGCCGCCGCGGCGGGGATGCTGCCGTGACCGCCTACGCCGCCGCGGTCGATGTCGAGGCGCGGGTGCGGGTCGCGCAGGCCCAGGCCCGTGTGGCGGGCGCTCCTCGTGACGAGCTGGCGGACGTGTTCGATCTGGTGGCGGCGGTGACGCTGGACCGGGTCGCGGCCTGGTATCTGGCGGGCCGCCCGTATCGGCCGGCGGGTCTGGGTGCGGCGGAGCGGGCGTTGGCCCGGGCCGCCCGGCCGGTGGCGGCTCGGCGGACGGCCCGTCGCGGTGGTGGACCGGGTCGGCCGGTTTCGGTGGGGGCGGTGGCGTGATGGCCGGCGGGGTGCCGCGCCGGTTGGGTCGGGCGTTGGATGCCGGGCTGTGGCTGGTGGCCGGGCTGGTCGCGGTGTACAGCCTGGCGAACGTCCACACGGCCGCTCGCGGGCACGGCACCGCCGATCCGCAGGCGTGGCTACTCGCGCCGATCGTGGACATCGCCCTGTTCGTGGCGATCACCGCGGATGCGGCGTTGTCCCGGCACGGGGAGCGTCCCGACGGGTGGGCGACCGGGCTGCGCTGGTTCTGCGGGATCGCGACCTGGACGCTCAACGTGTGGGACGCCGCCGCGTCGGGCGATCCGGGCGCGATCGTCGCGCACTCGATCCCGCCGGTGGTCCTGGTCCTGCTTGCCGAGGCCGCGCCCCGCTACCGGCAACGGTTCGCCGCGCTCACCACCGTCCCGACGTCGACCCCGCCAGCCGTGGCGGCACCGGAGCCATCCCCCACGGTGGCACTGGAGCCAGCGGTACCGGAACCATCCGTAGTCGTGGCACCGGAGCCATCCACGGCAGTGGTACCGGTGCCACGCCCGACCGGGCCGCGTCGCGGTACCGGTACCACCATCGGCCCCCGGGATACCGGTGGTACCGGCGGCACCGGTGGTGCGCGGGGGACCGGCCGGCGGGACCTGGCTCGCAAGCTGGCGGCGGTGCCGGCGGACGACCCGCGCAGCGATCGGCAGCTCGCCGCGGATCTCGCCGCCGCGGTCGGGCTGTCCCCAACCACCGCCCGCCGGTACATCACCGAACTGCGTCAGAGCGGGGTGCCGGCATGACCGGGATCCGCGCGGATCTGCGCTCCCTGCCCTGGTGGGCCGCCGCCGGCCTGGCCCTGCTGGCCGTCGTGGTGCTGGCCCTGCGGGTCGTGGGCCTGGCCGTCTGCGTCCTGGTCGACACCGTCGAACGCGTCGAGATCGCCCTGTCCGCTGCCGCGGGGATCGCCCCGCTCGGCGGCTCGTCCTGGCCCCTGACCGACTCCTCAATCCCCGGCTGGACTGTGAAAGGTGGTGCGCGGTGACCGACCAGGCGGAACAGGCGTACACCGACATCGGCGCTGGTGGGCTGGTGCTGACCGGCCCGTGGACACCGGCCACCGACATCGACACCGGTACCGGCGTCCGTCCGGCGGGCGGAGAGGTTTTGGACGGGGAGGTGATCGACCAGCATGGGCAGGTTGTGACCCCGCGTTCTACCGCCGTGCCTGTGCGGCGGCCGGTGGCCTGGCCCGCGCTGCCGGCCCTGCCGGCCGGTGGGAAGGAGGTTGTGCGTGCCACCGGCCGGGTGGCGGTGCAGTCTCTGCAAGGGCATGCGGTGCTGGCGCGCCGGGCGGTGGACGCGGCTACCCACGCGGCGATCCGGGAGCAGATCCGCGCTGCGCGGGCC
>NZ_CAAAFT010000017.1:0-5040 GCF_900634765.1 Candidatus Protofrankia californiensis
TGCGACGACGGTACGCGATCCCGATTATGCGGACAGATCGCCGATCTAGCTATGTGCTACCGGTGCCTACACGCTGGACAGTAGGCAGCGCAAGAGTGCGAGTTATCGGGATTGGCCGCGATCTCTACCCGGGCCGATCGGGCGGCCCCCGCCGGAGTCCGACCTCCGACGAGGGCCTCGATCCGAGACCCACAGGAGGTCCCGACCGTGTCCCCAATGATCCCAGATGACAGCGCGGCCGACCGTGCAGGCCGGCTACGTGACCGGATGCGCTCCCGCATCGCCGACACGCTGGTGAACGACCCGGACGGCATGGCGGCCCGGTCGGTGCCCGCCGACTACGCGGCCGACGTGCTCGACGAGAACGACCCTGCCGACGACACCCCCCCGGTCCCGCCCGCGGTCGCCGAGCTGGACGTGCTGCACACCACGGCCGTCCAGCTCGGCCGGCTTCAGGCGCTCGTGCGCATGCTCGAACTCGCGTTGGACGACGGCAATCATGCCTGGATCGCCCGGCTGATCCGTGACGCTGCGGAGGTGGCCCGGTGAGCGCCTCCTACGCGCTTGAGCGCGCCGAGACCTTCGACCTGTCCGGCGAGTACGTCGTCATCGCCGATGGTCGTCGGGTCGGTGCGATCCGGCCCGTGCTCGATCATGGGCAGCGCCGGTGGACGTCGTGGCGGTACGACCGTGTCGGGGTGGGTCTGCCGGTGGAGCTGCCGATGCTGGGCAGGGTGACCCGCGAGGCGGCGGCCCGGGTCGTGGTCGCGCCGGCCGGCGACCTGCTGGCCCGGTGGGACGCCCGCGCGAGCCATCACGACGCCTTCGAGGTGGCCCGGTTCGCGCACGGCGCAGGCGAGGTGACGGTGCTGGCCACGGCCGACCTGCCGATCACGGTCGACGGGTACGACGGTCCGGTCGTCCACGGCATCTGTGACCGCCGCAGCGCTGACGTCCTGGTGCTGCTCGACCCGTCCCACGCCGGCGAGGGGCACGCGCGGTGGTTGCTCACCCACATGTCCGCCGGGATGAACACGTTGCTGTGGCGTGCGAACGGCGCCATCTGGTCGGTGACCCGGTGATCCGGGTCCTGGTCGTCCTGGTCGTCCTGGTCGTGACGCAGCCCGTCGACGTGTCCGCGGCGGCCGTGGTCGGTGGACTGGCAGCGTTGGGTGTCGTGGTCCTGGTGGTCGTCGCCGTGGTCCGCACCGAGCGGCCGGCCGGCGGCCATCGGTGCGCGGTCCCCACCTGCCCGGGGTCGGTCCGATGAGCGCGCCACGGTGGGAGCGCGCGGCGGCGACGGCGCTGCCGGTGCTGCTCGGCGCGTCCGCGTTCGCGGTCTGCTTCGCCCGGGTGCGGCATCTCGCCGAGCTCCACGGCCAGCCCGGCTGGCGGGCACTCGTCATCGCCTCCACGGTCGAGGCCATCGCGTTCGCGGCGGTGGTCGAGATCCGGATGCGCCGCCGGGTCGGCGCGTCGATCAGCGCGGCCGTGGTCGTACTCACCGCGGGACTGGCCATGAGCCTGGCTGCGAACATCGCCGATCGCGGTCCCGGATCGTGGGGTCTGGTCATGGCCGCGTGGCCGGTCGTCGCGTTCGGTCTGGTGGTGGCGCTCAAGGCGACCCGGCCCGTCCACGGTGCCGACCCTGCACTCGAGACCGGTCTCGAGGCCACGGCAGACGAGGCGGCCGTCGAGGCAGGTGCGGGTGAGGAGAATTCCTCACCCCGTATCAACCCTGCACCTGTACCGGTACAGCCCGTCGGCACCGGGCAGCCGTCCCGGCGACACCAGCTCGCGCAGCTGGTCGCCAGCGTGCCCGCGGACGACCCGCGATCCGCGGCCCAGCTGGCCCGCCAGTTCGCACCCGAGGTCGGCCTGTCCGAGTCGACCGCCCGCCGGTACATCGGCGAACTGTCCCGGAGCGCGTCATGACCATGTCCGACGTCTGCGCCGTGTGCGGCGCGCGGGTCTTCGAGAAGTTCACCGGCCGTACCGCACGGTCGTTCCCCGGCCGGGTCATCTGGGTGCACGCCCCGGGCAGCAAGCCGGCGGACGGCCACCAGGCCGCGCCGAAGCGGGAGGCATCGTCATGACGCAGATCTACGACGGCGTCACCGATGACGCCTACTGCCCCGAGTGCGAACGGAAGTACGGCAACCCCGACCGGACAGCGAACGACCGACGCCGGGCGACGATCCGTGCCCGACGCGAAGGCGGTGCGGCATGAAACCCGACATCCGCGCGGATCTGCGGTCGCTGCCGTGGTGGGCGACTGCCGGGATCGTGGTCCTGGCGGTCGTCGTCCTGGCCCTGCGGATCGTCGGCCTGGTCGTGGTGGCGGTCGTGGACGCGGCCGAACGGATCGAGGTGGCCGTGTCCACCGCGGCCGGCATCTCACCGCTGGGGGCGTCCACGCTGATCCTGCCCGCCGATGTGCCGGTGCCCGGGTGGACGCCGGGAGGCCGGCGATGACCGAACCAGTACGACTCGACAAGGACACCGCTGTGGGCGAAGTCGTCCCGGGCCCGTGGGTGCCGGCCATCCCCGACCCGGTCGAGCCGGCTACCCCGGCCACGGGTACGCCGCTGGACGGCGTGGTGGTGCCGGCCCGGCGGTCACCGGCCGGGTGGGATGAGCCGCTGCGCCTGCCGGTGTGGCTCACCGACACCACGGTGGCCCGTGCCCGGCTCGACTACGGCAGCCGGGTAGCCACCCGGGCAGCTGTGCGCGGCCTACGTCGCTCTCCGCTGGCCGTGCTGCGGGGTGTCTGGCGCGGTGGCCGGTTCTGGTGGCGCTGGGTGCGCGCCGAAGACCTCGCCGGGGAACTCCGGGACGCGACGACCGGCAAGCTCGGCAAGGACGTGTTCATCGTCCGGGATCATCGCCGTATCCGCTGGTATCTCACCGGCGCCACCCTGGCCACAACCGGGGTTGCCGAGACGGTCGCCGCGGTCATGGTCGGCGAATGGGTGCCTGTCGTCTCCGGTCTCACCGTGGCCGGCGCTGCTGCTGTCGTGGGTCGTCGCAGGCGTCTGCCGGGTGAGCCGGGCACGGTCGTGGAGCGGGACATCCGCGTGGGCCTGGCCCCGGAGCACCTGACCGCGGCGTTCCGCGCGGCCGGTCTGCTCAAGGCCGACCGGGCGCTGATCCTGTGCGCGCCGATCTTCCGGGAGGGTGCCGGCTGGCTGGCCACCGTGGATCTGCCGTTGGGTGGCGGGAAGACCGCGGCGGACACCATCCGGAAGCGGGACACCATCGCAGCCGAACTCGGCGTAGATGAAATCCAGCTTGACCTGTCCCGGGTCCGCGCCCATCAGGGAGGCCACGGCCGGCGGCTGTCCCTGTGGGTGGCCGACGACGATCCGTACCTCGGCAAGCCGCTCGTCTCCGGGTTGGTCGACACCGACCGGTTCGACTTCTGGCGGCCGGTGCCGTTCGGTCGGGATGCCCGCGGCCGGCGGATCGAGATCGGCCTGTTGTGGCAGAGCGCGTTCTTCGGCGGCCTGCCGAGGCGGGGCAAGACGTTCTCCATGCGGCTGCTGGTGGCTGCGGCCGTGCTCGACCCGTGGGTGCGGCTCTACCTCGCCGACGGCAAGGGCGGTGCCGACTTCAAGCCGGCCGGCGGGGTCGCACACCGGTATGTGCGTGGCGCGGACGATGCCGACCTGGCGGCGTTCGAGGTCATGCTCGACGAGCTGATCGCCGAGATGTCGCGGCGGTTCGCGCTGTTCGCCAGCCTGCCGACCAGCCTGTGCCCGGAGGGCAAGCTCACCCCGGAGATCATGCGCCGGTACATGCTGCCGCTGATCCTCGTGGTCGTCGACGAGCTGCAGGAGTACTTCGAGGCCCTGGAGACCGACAAGGACCGGGCGCGCATCATCGGCAAGCTCGCGCGGATCGCCCGACGCGGCCCGGCGGCCGGGTTCATGCCGGTCTACGCCTCGCAGCGACCGGACGCCAAGAGCGTCCCGACGAAGCTCCGGGAGATCGTCTCCTACCGGTATTCCACGCAGGTCGTCGACAAGACGTCGTCGGACATGGTGTTGGGTGACGGCAAGGCCGCGGCCGGCGCGGACGCCTCGATGCTGTCCGAGGAACACGTCGGTGTCGGGGTGCTGGTCACCGGCCCGGCGTCGTTCGTCACGGTGAAGGCCGACTATCTCGACAACCCGGCGTTCGAGCAGGTCTGCGTCCGTGGCCGGGCGCTGCGGATCGCCGAGGGCACGCTGACCGGTGATGCGTGCGGCGACATCGCGGCGGCGGCCGGCACGGTCGGGTTCACCATCCCGGCGATCATCGGCGATGTGATGGAGGTCTTCGGCCCGCGCACCCGGATGTGGACCGCGGACATCCTCACCGGCCTGGTCAACGTCGACGAGGACAGCTACGGCGACTTCGACGCGGACATGCTCGCGGCCGAGCTGGACCGCGCCGGGGTCACGCGCACCACCAAACAGGTGAAGATCGACGGGGAGAACCGGGCCGGGTACACCCTGCGCGACATCGAGGGAGCGATCCCACCCGACGTGCTCGCGGCACGACCGGTAGAGGGGGTCGGCGCTACCGGACCGATCTCTCCCGACACCACCCCGGACGCCAGCGGCAGCGAGATCCGGTAGCACACCCCCGCTACCGGCGTAGCGGGCCCGGTAGGGCCCTCTGGCCTGGGCGGTAGCGGCGGTAGCGGGGGTCGACACCCACATCCCAGGACGGCCGTAGGAGCCGTCCACGACCACCAGGAGGAGACATGGCTAGACCGGACGAAGACCGCCGAGACGAGCACTGAGACCCTGCGGGACTCCCGAGACGGACACGCGGCGCTACATCGCCGCGGTCGTCGCTGACCCCACCAACGAACGACGCCCCCGACCGGTGATCCGGCGGGGGCATCGATCGTGTTCGGACCGGGGTGCCGTACCTGGGAGCCGGCACCCCGGGGTCTATGCGCGAACCTCGACCCGGCGGCGGGGCCCTTTGCGTCTACCGGAAGACGGTGCCACCTGATTCGAAAATCCCCCGTCGCTGATTCGTAGCCGC
>NZ_CAAAFT010000018.1:0-1419 GCF_900634765.1 Candidatus Protofrankia californiensis
TCCCGGTGGTCCCCGTGGAGCCCGTCATCGTGGCAGACCCAACCACCGTGTTCACCCCGGACGAGATGCCCGCCATCGAGGCCATCGAGCGGGCCGCGGCCGACTTCGACGCTGACTCTGACCTCGCCCGGCGCGCCGACCGTGGCAAGCGGAAGGCGCGGAAGATCCTCGACCGGTTGCCCGCCGGTGTGTACGGCAGCTGGATCGTCGACCGGGTCGAGTCCAACCGGATGGTTGCCGACCTGGAGACGATCCGCGCCACCTACGCCCGTCTCGGTCTCGGTGACCTGCCCATGAAGGCGCCCGCGGCGAGCCTGCGAGTGATGCGCGCTGAGACCGTCGTGCCGGCCGTCAAGACCCTCGCGGCGGTGGCGGCATGATCCCCAACCCCGACGACATCTCGCAGCACCCCGATCTTGTCGAGCTTGCCGCGAAGACCCACGGACCGGCGTTCATGAGCCTCGCGGAAGTCACCGCAAAGATCAGCGAGTACGAGGCGCTCGCCGCGGACTCGACCGCCGACGTGGTGGCCCGCTTCGCCGCGAAGGCATACGTCGAGGGTGCCAAGTTCGTGCTGTCCGCAGTCCGTCAGGCCCTCCGCGCGGAGCTGGCCTCGTGACCGCCTCTGTTCGCACCCTGGCCCGCACTCGCGGGCCAGGACGTGCCCCCGAGTACCGCGAATCGCTCGCCGATCGCCTCGACTACATCCAGACGTTGCCGACCGAGCCGGCGGAGCTGTTCGACATGGTCGACTCCCGTACCCGGCCGTGCGTGGAGAACCCCACGGTCTTCTTCGGCAGCGACAGAGGCGACAGCGTTCGCGCCGCCCGGATGTGCGGGCCGTGCCCGGTCCTTGATGAGTGCCTGGCCTTGGCCCTGGCCCTGCCCGAACCCCCGGATGGCATCTGGGGAGGTCTCACCAAGAAGCAGCGCCGCCACGTGCACGACATCGCTTCCCGGCAGCGGGAAGTGCGTGAGGCGCGGCTACGGGAGCAGAACCGCACCCAGTGGGAACAGCGCGAGAAGCTCCGTCGGCGGCGAGAAGCCCTGAACGACCCGGGTCCGACGCTCGCTCTCATCTTCGACGAGGTCGCCACGGTCACCGCCCGCGGGATCGCCGAGGCCATCGAGCGCCTGACCGCGGATGGACGGCTTCTACCCGGCATGAGGATGCCTGGCTGCGTGGAGCTGTCGTCCGCGCTGGCGGTGCACTCGGCCATGGTCCGCCGGTCGTACCGGCTGTTGGCGTCGGCCGGCGTCCTGGACGTGGCCCAGGGCAGGGACACCCGTGTCACCGCCCGTCGGCGCAAGACCTCCGTGGCATCCGGGGAGGTGTCGATCTAATGGCCCGCGACCCAGACCCGCTGCTCGACTCGACCGCGGTCAACGACGAGGCGGACAGCACGGCCGACCGCGCGG
>NZ_CAAAFT010000018.1:1543-3115 GCF_900634765.1 Candidatus Protofrankia californiensis
CCCGGCTGCGTGAGCGGATGCGTCAGCGCATCGGCGACACGCTGACGAACGACCCGGACGGCATGGCGGCCCGGTCGGTGCCCGCCGACTACGCGGCCGATGTGCTCGACGAGCACGGCCAGGCGGACGACGCTCCTGCCGACGACACCCGTCGCTGCCGGTTCTGCGGCGAGCCGGTACGTGGTCCGGGTGCCGACATCGGCAACGGCCCGGAGCACCCCGAATGCGTTCCCGACTTCGGCGGTCCTGCGGATGGCGACGAGCATGCCGTGCTGCACACCACGGCCGTCCAGCTCGGCCAGCTTCAGGCGTACGTCCGCATGCTCGAACTCGCGTTGGACGCCGGTAACCACGCCGAGATCGCCCGGCTCATCCGTGCCGCGGTGGAGGTGACCCGATGAGCCGCACCCTGGCTGCCACCCCTGATCCCGACGAGCCGGACGGCCGCAGACTCCGGAACGGACAGCGGGTCCGTGCCGTCCGGAACGGCACTGTCCGCCGTGGCCGGATCGTGGCCGACCCCAGCGGTCTCGTCCGGGACTTCCAGGTCGGCCCATTGCCGGACCGGAAGGGATCGGGCTCCGGGCGGACCACACGGTTCGCCTGGGTCGACGGCCGCGACTTCTCCGGCCCCGAACTGCTGTCCACGGACAACCTCTACGACGACCCCGAGGCCGACCGGTGAGCCGTCGGAAGCCCTGCTGCGGCGGTGACGGGGTGGTGGACGGCACGTCGTGCCCGTCCTGCTTCCCTCGGGCGGTCTCGGGTGAGCGGGGCGCGAAGCCGAAGGCGGTCACGATCCCGACGTCGACCAAGGAGATCAAGGGCCTGATCCGCAAGAAGCGGATCGACAAGACGACGACCAAGGACGGCGTCACGACTCGGGACCGGCTGACTGGTCGGGAGAACACGACGTTGACCCCCGCGCAGAAGAAGGAGCTTGCCCGTCGCCAGGCAGCGGCGCAGAAGGGGCGCCGGTCATGACCGTGAACCCGAAGGTTGTCGGCGCCGACCAGTGGATCAGCCGTTTGGTCGGTGTCGGTCTGGCGGTCGTCGCCGGAGTCGCCGCGGTCGTCTCGTACCGGCACATGCGGGATCTGTCCGGGCGGCACGGCGAGGATGGCCTGTCCTCGACGATCCTGCCGTTGAGCGTGGACGGGCTGTTGGCCGTGGCCGCGTTGGTGTTGCTGGCCGATGCCCGTGCCGGTCGCCGGGGTGGCCGCGCTACGGCCTGGTTCGCGGTGACCCTGGGGATCGGCGCGTCGGTGGCCGCGAACGTGGCTCACGCTGAACCGTCGTGGACGGGCCGGTTGATCGGACTGTGGGCACCGGTAGCCCTGGCGGTCGCCCTGGAGTTGGCCCTACGGCATGCCCGGCACATAGCCGCGGTGATCGACGGGTCTACCGCCGAGGATGTGAGCTCTCCGGTTGAGGGTGAGGGTTACGCCGGCGAATCGGAGATCGTCTCCGTATCCCCTGCGGTGCCTCCACGGCTGGTTCCGTCGCAGTCGGCGGACTCGCCGGGCACGGCGGTCGGCCTGTCCGCGTCGACCGGGCACGGCTTCCCTCCGG
>NZ_CAAAFT010000018.1:3282-4925 GCF_900634765.1 Candidatus Protofrankia californiensis
ACCTTGTGAAGATCGCTAAGGAGGTGCTTGCCGAGCTTCGTCTGAACGCTCGTTCGGTAAGCGCGTCTGCGATGGCGCGCGGCATCCGGGCACGCGGGGGATCGATCTCCACCGACCGTGCGCACAAGCTGTTTGCGCACGTCGCAGACATCGTGGGGGAGGTGGCAGCGTGAAGACCGACATCCGCGCCGAACTCCGCTTGCTGCCTCTGTGGGCCGCTGCCGCCGTGGTCCTGGTGGCCGTTGTCGTCCTGGTCCTGCGCATCACCGGTCTGATCGTCGTGGCGATCGTCGACGCGGCCGAACGGATCGACGTGGCCGTGTCCACGACGCTCGGGATCTCCCCGCTGGGCGCCTCCACTCTCCTGCTTCCCGCCGACTGGACGCCCGGCGGGGGGTGGCAGCGGTGACCGCACCGGTGAGCCTGAGCAAGGACGGGGCAGACGTGGGTGATGTTGTCCCGATCCGGCCGTGGGTGCCTGCAGTATCCGAACCGACGGCAACGGAGGTTGCCGAACCGCTCACCGGCGAGGTCCTGCCGCCGGTCACGGCGATCGGCCGCATCGTTCCGGCGGAGGATGACGCGGCCCGTGAGGCGCTGGCCCTGGCGGCAGGCCGGATGGTGGCCCGGTCGGTTTTCCAGGTCAGCCGCGGGCACGGGGTGTGGGCGCGGCGTGCGGTCGACGCGGCCACCTACGGGCTCGTTCGTGAGCAGATCCGACAGGCACGTGCGGACGGAGACCGGGAGGCCCTCGCCGAGTGGCATGACCGGTTGCAGGCAGCCAAGGCGGGACGTCGCCAGCGGCTCCTGAACCTGCCCGCGACCCTGCGATCCGCGGTTGTCGCCGTCATGGCCCTGGTGGCGTTGCTCGCCGGTCTGCTGCTGGTACTCGGCATCGTCGTCGCGGTCACCACGCCGGCGGGGGTCACCTGGGGCAGCTACTGGGGTGCGCTGGCCATGGCCGGTGACATCCTGGCCACGATCGTCGCCGTCGCCGTGCAGGTCGTCGTGTACGGCGCGGGTCCCGCGTGGCTGGTGGCCGCGTACCGGGCGGGCAAGGCCGGCGGTGTGATGCCCGGCTGGGCGCTGGCACCGTCCGCTCGTGATGAGGCGACGTCGATCCTCACCCCGGTCGGGTTGGCGGAATCGCTCGCACATCTGGGGATCGCTCCGCTGAACAAGGCGATCAAGGATGGGTGGACCGTCGGGTTCGACCTCCAGCCCGTACGGGTCAACGGCAGGGGCTATCAGACCGTGTTCTCGCTGCCGATGGGGGTCACCCCCGACATGATCGTCGACAAGCGGGATGTGTTGGCCCGCAACCTCAACCGCGATCCGTTCGAGGTCTGGCCCGCCAAGGCCGAGCGTGCCGGCTACGTCGATCTGTGGGTGGCCGACTCCGGTTCCACCTCCAAGCCGGCACCGGAGTACCCGCTCCTGCACGCGGGCACCGCGGACGTGTTCGCCGGTGTCCCGCTGGGGGTCATCCAGCGCGGGGATGCGTTGAGCACTCCGCTGGTGGAGGCCAACGTGGTCTACGGCGGGATGATGGGGCAGGGAAAGTCGAACGCGGCCCGGGTGGTGATGCTCGGTGCCGCACTCGACCCGCTGGCCGAACTGTGGGTGTACGTGTTCGCCGGAAA
>NZ_CAAAFT010000018.1:4966-6805 GCF_900634765.1 Candidatus Protofrankia californiensis
CGGCGACTTCGACGCCTACCAGCCGCGCCTGGCCCGGTATGAGCGGGGCGCGGACGACAGTGTGGTGCACGCCGCGCTGGACGGCCTACGGGAGCTGTACGAGGAAGTGGGCCGCCGTGAGGCGCGGTTGTCCGAGCTGAACGCGAAGAAGGTCACGCGCGGCCTGGCGGAAAAGCATCCGGATCTGCGGCCGATCGTGGCCCTGTTCTCCGAGTGTCACGAGCTGTTCGGCCACAAGGCCAAGGGCGAGGGTGAGAAGCAGAGCCTCGGTGAGATGGCCGCGGACGTCGCCGTGCAGACCATCCGCCGTGCCCGCAAGACCGGCATCACCCTGATGTTCGACACCCAGTCCAGCCGGGCCGACGCGATCCCGCCGAAGATCGTTGAACTGGTCAAGCTGAATTGCTGCTTCGCGGTGAAGTCGTGGCGGTCGAACGACGGGTTCCTCGGCGACGGATCATTCCAGGCCGGTATCCGGGCTACCGAGCTACGGCCCGGCAAGGACCGCGGAACCAGCCTGCTGACCGGGGCGACAGCCGAGCGGTTCGAGATCCTCCGCTGGTACTTCGTGGCCGTCGACGACGACAGCGGATGGGACGCGGCCACCGACGTCATCGCCCGGGCCATGGCGTCCGTGCACCCCGCGGTGCAGGTCGGGGGTCGATCCTCGGCGCTGGAACTGGCGCCCGTCGTCGACCACCTGGCCGACATCCACACAGCCCTCCGCGGTGAGCCCCGGGTGCGGACTCAGGACGTGCTGTCCCGCTTGGCCCAGGCGAACCCCAGCCACTACGGCAGGTGGAACCCGCAGACCCTGACGTCGGCCCTGTCCGAACACGGCGCGGAACCGGGCAAATCCAACGGGATCATGGTCGTCCGCCTCGACGACATCCAGCGTGCCATCACGGAACGCAGCGAGCGCGACGGGGAGTCGGGGCAGGGAGGGGAGCCGGACTCGGGGAGTTCTCCCTACCCGCCTCCCTGGCGAAACTCCCTGACCTGACCTGCGCAGGCGCTCATCAGGGAGACAGGGAGGGGCATCCGAGAGACCCGCCTGTAGGCCCGGTTTTCGGGCCGGGCCCGATCCCTCGGGCGCATCCCCCTCTCCCATGATCGTAACTATCGGCAGTCATCACCAAGGAGGGCACCATGACCGACTACACCCCTGCGGACATCACCCCGGCGGAGCTTCAGCCTGCCGGCATCGCCGCATCCATCCCCGAGGGATGGGCCATCGACCAGGCGACCGATCCCGCCCAGATCACGGACTGGGACGACCGGCAGGCCGTCGCCCTGATCCCATTCGAGGTGATCGGCGGCTACCCCCGCAACCCGGCCGGTCGCACCGGCAAGATCGGTCGCAACCTCAGGAAGTGGGGTGAGAACCAGGCCGCAGACCCGATCGTCGTCACCGGTACTGCCCCGGGCCGCCGTGTACTGCTCATCCGCCGCGACGACTGCGGACACTGGGCGATCCCCGGCGGCATGGTCGACCCCGGCGAGACCGCGCCGGCCGCGCTCATCCGTGAGCTACGGGAGGAGACCGGCGTGGATCTGCACGACGTCGAGCCCGTCGTGCTCACCCGCACCTACGTTGACGACCCGCGCAACACGGATTGGGCCTGGATCACGTCGACCGTGGCGCTGTTCCAGGTGCCGACACCCGTCGACGTGGCCGCCGGTAGCGACGCCCTCGATGCGCGCTGGTGGCCGTTCGATGGCATCGACCAGCTCCGTGCGGCCATCCATGAAGCCGACGACCAGCTCTACGCCCCGCACGAGGCCCTTCTGATGCAGGTCCCCGCACCCGACCCGCTCAGCGCCCCATAGATCGGACCC
>NZ_CAAAFT010000018.1:7224-7782 GCF_900634765.1 Candidatus Protofrankia californiensis
GACCGGCAAGCCGGCGGGGGCATCGTCGTATTCAGGCGTCTTCGCCGCGCCATCCCGGCCGGTTGCGGTCCAACCAGGATTCGACGTCGGCACGGCGCCACAGGCGGATCCGCGGGTGGTCGATCAGGGGGTCGGGGAAGCCCTTGCTGTTGGCGACCGATACGGCGTAGCTGCGTGCGACCCGCTCGCCGCGGCGGGACGTGCGGCCGAGGAGATCCCGTAGCTGGTCGATGTCGACGAGATCCCGCAGCTCGGCCCGGGGGACACGGCCCTCGTCCTCACCGTCGTCTGCCGGCATGTGCTGGACACTAGGAACGTACGAACGCCCTATCCGTTCGATCTGTACGCACGTACATGGACTCGCTATGGTGCCCCGGACACGTGGCAATGAGTAGGTCCCGCCGGTATGCCCACCGACGGGACCGCGGCCGACCTATGCAGGAGGCGACCGATGACAGCAGTCTCGCAGCACGACCACGACCGCGGCGACGACCAGGATGTCCGGGGGGTCACCCTGCGGGTCAGTACGGTCAGCGGTACAGCCGACCTGTACGTCTG
>NZ_CAAAFT010000018.1:7807-8877 GCF_900634765.1 Candidatus Protofrankia californiensis
TGACCGGCAAGTCGGCGGGGGCATCGTCGTATTCAGGCGTCCTCGCCGCGCCATCCCGGCCGGTTGCGGTCCAACCAGGATTCGACGTCGGCACGGCGCCACAGGCGGATCCGCGGGTGGTCGATCAGGGGGTCGGGGAAGCCCTTGCTGTTGGCGACCGATACGGCGTAGCTGCGTGCGACCCGCTCGCCGCGGCGGGACGTGCGGCCGAGGAGATCCCGTAGCTGGTCGATGTCGACGAGATCCCGCAGCTCGGCCCGGGGGACATGGTCCTCGTCCTCACCGTCGTCTGCCGGCATGCGCTGGACGCTAGGAACGTACGCACGCCCTAGCCGTGCGATCTGTACGTACGTACATGGACTCGCTATGGTGCCCCGGACACGTGGCAATGAGTAGGTCCCGCCGGTATGCCCACCGACGGGACCGCGGCCGACCTATGCAGGAGGCGACCGATGACAGCAGTCTCGCAGCACGAGCGCGACAGCGACGACGGTCGGGATGTCCGAGGTGTGCGCATGATGGTCAGCACGGTCAGCGGTACAGCCGACCTGTACGTCTGCGCCGGTGTCGGCCCGGACGAGCTGATCCGCGTGCTGGCGACCTACATCCCCGCGCGGGCGAGGCTGGAGTCGACCGGCCTATCCGGCGGGGAGCTGGTCTTTCACTTCACCCTCGGGTGAGCCCGTCAACGGCCGCCGGCACCCGCTGCGCCGGGCCGTTGTACCGCGCTCCGAGCGTCTGGAACCGCTCAGCGACCTGAAGACCGGTCTCGTCAGGATCGCGTTCCGGCTCTGCGCTGAGGACCGCGGTCAGCGCCCGGGTGAACAGCGTCTCGTAGTCCTTGGCATCGAAGAGCATGCGGCAGAACTCGCAAGCCGGCCACCAGGGCGCCCCGAGCGGCCCGGCGATGGTGAGCGTCCCGTCCAGGCTGGTCACAAGCTCCTGGACGGGTTCCAGCGGGTAGCGCCACGCGGGGTCCGACTGCCGGCAGAACCAGCACCGGTCGGCCTGGACGGGTAGCAGGGTCACCGGCGGACCCCGGCCCGGACCCGGTCGGTGATCTGCCGTGG
>NZ_CAAAFT010000019.1:0-2630 GCF_900634765.1 Candidatus Protofrankia californiensis
CAGGACCGCGGCCGGTGGGACAGCAAGTTGATCGCTGAGGGCGTCGCGATCCTGCAGGCGGCCCTCGCCCGCGACCGGCTGGGCGAGTTCCAGGCCCAGGCCGCCATCGCGGCACTCCACGCTGACGCGCCCACCGCTAAGGAGACCGACTGGGTGCAGATCGTCGAGTGGTACGACGAGCTCGCGCGCCTGACCGACAGCCCGGTCGTCCGGCTCAACCGCGCGGTGGCCGTCGGCGAGGCCGACGGACCGCGCGCCGGGCTGGCGGCGCTCGCGGCGCTGGACAACTCACTGCCCCGCCACACCGCGGTGGCGGCGTACCTCCACGAGCGCGACGGCGACCTGGCGACGGCGGCACGGCTGTACGCCGAGGCGGCCCGAAAGGCGCCCAACCTCGCCGAGCGCGACCACCTGACGCGCCAGGCCGCCCGGCTCAACGCCCGCCGGTGTCGCTGACGGGTCGGGGACTGTCCAGCTAACGGTGTAACCCTCTGAGAGTGAGGATGCGCCATGAGTGACACGATGGTGGGGGTTCCGCCGGTGGCGGAGTCCCCGGTCCTGGGCCGTGCCGAGGACGGCCGGGACGAGTTGGACGCCGGCGACGCGCAGCTGGTGCGGTTGCTCGCCGAGAGGGCCCAGTCCGGTGGGATCAGCCTCGCCGGGGAGGGTGGCCTGCTCGCGCAGTTGACGAAGGTGGTCCTCGAGGCCGGCCTGGAAGCCGAGATGACCGGCCATCTCGGCTATGACAAGCACGATCCGGTCGGCCGCGACGGGGGGAACTCCCGTAACGGGACCCGGACGAAGACGGTGCTGACGGAGGTCGGGCCGGTCGAGATCGACGTGCCGCGGGACCGGGCGTCCTCGTTCACGCCGGTCACGGTCCCCAAACGGGTCCGGCGCCTGCGCGGGGTGGACGAGATGGTGATCTCGCTGGTGGCCCGCGGGATGACGACCGGCGACGTCCAGGCCCACCTGTCCGAGGTCTACGACACCCGGGTGTCACGCCAGCAGATCTCCGACATCACCGACACGGTGATGGCGCGGATGGCCGAGTGGTCCAACCGGCCGCTGGACCCGGTCTACCCGGTGGTGTTCATCGACGCGATCCACGTGAAGATCCGCGACGGTCGTGTGCCACGAACGCGACTGGAGGTGGCGGTGTAGAAGGTCGCTGCTGACGGTTGCGGTGCTGCACGGGAGATGGAGGTTGGCCCTCCGGGATCGCTCTGCATGGGGGAGGTCTCAAACCGCCGTAGGCTGCGTCGGTGAATGAGCCGGGGTGGTGAGCGCTGCGGAAAAGGCGCACGGGATGCGTCAGGTGGGAGCCGGGAAGGCGAACGCAAGTGAACCGCTGATGAAGCGTCGTAAGGATCTTGGGTGACATCGAAACCGGGGTCGGTCCGTTGCCCCGGGATGAGCCAGGGGGATACCTGCTTACCGCCCTGGTGGTGTCCGGCGTATAGGCGGCGCGAGCCCGGTTCAGGCTCCGGTGTGGAACGTGGGAACCCCTCGCCGCGGCAAGGCTGGTCGGCGGGTTGACGTCGGCCGGTGAGAGGGAGAGTCGGCGCCTGCGTGGGTGTGGATGGAGTACCGATGCGCGGCAGGGGGGCGGAGCGCTCCGTAGTAGCGAGGAAGCTCGTGTAATGCGGGTGGAGCGAAGGGGGCGCGTTGTCCTGGTTCGTTGGCTGGTCAACCGGTGTTTCCGGGAGGAGCCGGATGAGCGAATCGAAATCGAAATCGCGGGTCAAACCGTTCGATATTTCCAAGTGGCTGGTATGGGAGGCGTATCGCAGGGTCAAGGCGAACAGAGGGGCGCCGGGTGTCGACGGGGTGACGATCGAACGATACGAACAGGATCTGCAAAACAATCTGTTCAAGTTGTGGAATCGACTGTCGTCGGGATCTTACTTCCCTCCTCCGGTGAAAGCCGTGGAGATTCCGAAGCCGGGCGGACGTGGTGTCCGCGTGCTCGGGGTGCCCACGGTGGCCGACCGGATCGCCCAGACGGCGGCGGCCATGGTGCTGGAGGCGAAGGTCGAGCGGATCTTCCATCCGGACTCTTACGGCTACCGGTCTGGTCGGTCCGCGTTGGATGCGGTCGCGGCGTGCAGGAAGCGCTGTTGGCGATACGACTGGGTGATCGATGTGGACATTCGGGCGTTCTTCGACAGCGTGGACTGGGCGTTGATGCTCAAAGCGGTCGAACAGCATATTGGAGAGGGGCAGAAGTGGATCCTGCTCTATGTGCGGCGGTGGCTCGCCGCGCCGGTGCAACGCCCTGATGGCGTCGTGGCGAACCGGGAACGCGGAACGCCACAGGGGTCCGCGATTTCACCCGTCCTCGCTAACCTGTTCATGCACTACGCGTTCGACAGGTGGCTCGTTCGGGAGTTCCCGGCAGTCGAGTTCGAGCGTTACTGTGACGATGCGGTGATCCACTGTCGGAGCTGGAGGCAGGCCGAGAATGTATTGACTGCCTTGGCTGCGCGGTTGGAGGCGGTCGGTCTGGAGTTACATCCGGACAAGACCCGTCTGGTGTATTGCAAGGACGCTAACCGGCGGGGTGCTTTCGAGCACACGTCGTTCACGTTCCTGGGATGTGCGTCCTGAAGACCGGAGGTGACGTGGGG
>NZ_CAAAFT010000020.1:0-2533 GCF_900634765.1 Candidatus Protofrankia californiensis
CTGGACCGGGCCTTCCGCACCGTGGACGTGGGCGGCGAAACCATCGCCGTGAAGATCGGCATGCTTGCCGGCGGCCGGGCCGTCACCGCCCAGCCCGAATGGGACGACGTGCGGCGGGCCGCCATCCGGCTGGGGCAGCCGGCCCGCCGGGTCCTGGCGACGGCGGCTGCGGCCGCGCTGAACACCGACGGAGCGCCCCTTCCCACAGCCGGCCGTGACGGCGGCAGTGGGACCGACCTCAGGGATGACACCGCCACCACGGACAACGCCCACACCACGAGCAACGTCCACATCATGAGCAATACCTACAGAACGGGTAAAACCGGCATAGCGGACGACACCGGCGCCGGTGACGACAGCACGCAGACCGGCATGCCATCCTGAGCCGCGTCCAGCGGACATCGACCGGCGTGGACGATAGGAGATCGACCGGACGGGCTGCCACCGGGCGTGCCGCCGGCGTCCGGAGGTACCCGCGACCCGATCGGTCAGCCGAACCGGCCGATATGTCAATGTAGTGGGATTTGGACGCAGTGCACCGTGGACGCGAACCGATTGTAGGGGGAGTGACAGTCGATGTCACCGTCATCGTCCCGCTCCTACCCTCCGCCGGATCCGGTCGAGTCGGGCAACGAGCCCTCGAACGGGACCTCATACACCAGGGAGACCTCGTACACCGTGCAGCCACGGCAGGAGCCCGGGCGATGGGCCGGCACTACCGGGGATCCGCAGTTGATGAACGGCCGCACGCCGCCGCGCACCGGTGTGAACGGCTCCCCCGGCACCGGGCCGGCCGGGCCGCCGCCGGTACCACCGCCACCGTCACCGTCCCGGGCGACGCCGCCGCCCGTCGCGCCGCCTGGCGGCGAACGCGGTTTCGACCCGCTCACCAGCGCGTGGCCGGAGGTGGCCTACCGGTCGTCCTCGTCCTGGCGCTCTCCCGGCCCGAGCAGACCGGCGTCGGACGGTGTACCCGGCGGTTTCGCCGTGGTGGACAGGTACACCGCGACGGACGACGTCGCTGCGGGCCCGAGCGCGGCCGGCGGCGGCACGGCGGGCAGGCCCCCGGCTGACAGACCCGTGGTCGGCGGCACCGGGCCCCGGGATGCCGGTGGGGACGCTGCCGGCTCGTGGTCCCGGCCGTCCACCAATCCGCTGGTCGACCCGTGGGGGCCACAGGTCGGCGGCGGTCCGCGGCCGGCGCCGCCGGCATCCCCCATCTCCGCGTCCACGCCGCCCGCCCCGTCCACACCGTCCCCGATATCCGCACGGTCGCTGTCCACACCGTCCACGCCGTCCGTGTCCACAGCACCGTCCGCGTCCACGGTGTCCCTGCCGCCCTCGGGCCTACCGCCGTCGAGCGCACCCGGCGTGTCCGTGAGCGGGCTGACGCAGGACATCACCGGTACGGGTGCTGCCGGCGCCGGCACCCCGCCGGTCCCGAACGCACCGGCGCCGACCGCGGCAGCCTCGAACGCACCGGTCGCGAACGGCCGGCCCTGGTCCGAACCACCGACCTACGATCCGCTGTTCGACCAGGACACCTTCACCAGCGTGCCGCCCCCGTCCGGCGACCGTCGCACGCGCGCTGTCCCCTTCCGGCACGAGGAACGTCCCGGGGAGGCCCGGCGCCCTCCCGAGCCACCGGACGTCGGTCACAACCATGCCGCCCCGCTCCCCGGCCAGAACCACCCGGAGCAGGACCAACGAGGGCAGGAACAGGGGCCCTGGGGACGAGGGCAGCAGGACCGGGACCAGCCGCCGCACACGCCGGCGTCCACGCAGCACCCGGCGGCCGTAGCGCCACCGCCGCCAGCAGCCGTAGCGCCACCGCCGCCAGCAGCCGAACCGCCGTCGGGGCCGTCCACCGCGCCGTTCCCGACAGCGCCCGGTGGGGATCCGCTGTTCCCGGACGACGAGCGCCCGCGCGGCGGGCACCAGCCCGAGCCCGGCCTACCGTTCCCCGGTCCGGCCGGAACGGCTTTCCCGTACCCCGACAGTCCTTATCCGAGCACCGAGTATCCGGCGCCGCCGCCCAGCCCCCGGCCGGCGGCCAGCGGCCAGCAGAACAGCCGACGGCCATCCGACAACAATTTTCACGTTGCTGGCGACCCCGCGGGGAGAAACAGCCAGCGGCCGCCCGACAACGACTTCCAGGTGACCGGAGTCCCCGCGGAGCGGGACAACCGAGAGAGCCCCGACAGCGATTCACGCGCACCGGGTCCGGAGTTCGGTCCGACCGCCACCGGAAATCCCGGAAATCCCGGAGAACCGAAACGGCCGGCAACGGACGACGGTACGTCCGGCCGGCTCATGACCAGTGCGCTGCTGCCGGCCCGGCCGGCTGTCCCCACCCGGGGCTGGCGCAGAGTTCTCTTCAGGGTCTCCGGCGGAAAGATCAACCCCGGGCCCTCCGCCGACGAGGCCCGCCACCGCCTGCTGGTCGAGCACATCGGCGCGCCCCTGAACGACTGCCACCGGATCGCGGTCATGTCCCTGAAGGGCGGCGTCGGCAAGACGACCACCACGGTGG
>NZ_CAAAFT010000021.1:0-10631 GCF_900634765.1 Candidatus Protofrankia californiensis
CTTCCCCCCCGCGGACGTCCCCGCACCGGATGCACTCACCCCGGACATCCCCGCGCCGGAGATCCACGCATCGGGCGCTTTCGCCACGGACCTCCCCGCCGCGGTCGACGAGCTGCTCATCGAGACCAACGTCGACGACCTCGACCCGCGCGCCTGGCCGGAGATCATGGCCACGCTCCTGGCAGCGGGTGCCCGCGACGCCTGGCTGACGCCGATGCTGATGAAGAAGGGCCGTCCGGCGCACACGCTGTCGGTGCTCGTCCAGCAGCCGCATGCCGACGCCGTCCGGCGGCTGGTCTTCCTGCACACCCCCACCCTCGGCCTGCGCGAGACGGCAGTGCGCAAGCGGGCCCTCGTCCGCGCCTATCGCAGCGTGGACGTGGGCGGCGAAACCATCGCCGTGAAGATCGGCATGCTTGCCGATGGTCGGGTCGTCACCGCGCAACCCGAGTGGGACGACGTCCAGCAGACCGCCACCCGGCTGGGCCAGCCGACCCGCTGGGTGCTGGCGGCGGCGACAGCAGCCGCGCTGAACACGGACGGACCGTCATTTTTCGGACCTAACCGGAACACTGGTGACAACACCGTCATCAGCGACAACGCCGGTACCGGTGACGGCAGGGTACAGACCGACATGCGATCCTGAGCCGGCTCCAGCGGATATCGGTCGGTGCGGGCGGTGAGAGATCGACCGGACGTACTCCCTCCCCATACGTGCCGCGGGATTGCGGTCGGTCGGACGTACGTCCGACCCGATCGAGTGATCGAACCGGCTGGTATGTCAATGTAGTGGGATTTGGACGTAGCGCACTTTGGACGCGAACCGATTCGGGGGGAGTGACAATCGATGTCACCGTCATCGTCCCGCTCCTACCTTCCGCCGGATCCGGTCGAGTCGAACAACGAGACCTCATATGCCCTGCGGCTCCAGCAGGAACCCGTGCGACGGGTCAACGGTCCGGCGGATCCGCAGTCGGTGGACGTCCTCACGCCACCCCGCACCGGCGTGAACGGCGGCCCGCTCGGCGGACCTGCCGGCCCGCCGTCGGTTCCACCTCCGCAGGTAGCGTCTCCGCCCGTCTCACCACACGGTGGTGGACGCGGTTTCGACCCGCTCACCAGTTCGTGGCCACAGACGGCCTACGACCCGTCTCCCTCGTCCGGGCGCTCTCCCGGCACACCGGCGCCGGACGATGTCGCCGTTGGTTTCGCCGTGGTGGACAGGTACACCGAGGCGGACAACATCACGACTAACAACATCGCGGCAAACAACGTCGTGCCCCGGGATTCCGGTCACGACACCGCCGGCTCGTGGGCCCGCCCATCCTTCAACCCACTGACCGGCCCGTGGGCACCGGACGTCGGCGGCAACCCGCAGCCGTCGCCGTCGCCGTCCTCACCGTCCTTATCGTCCTCATCGCCTTCGGACACACCTGGCACGTCCGTAAGCCGGTTGGCACAGGACGCCGGTACGGGCGGTTCCGGTTCCGGCAACGCGCCGACCCCGAATGCGCCAACCCCGAACGCACCGGGTATGAACGCGCAGGGTGCGAACGGGCGGCCCTGGACCGAATCCTCGACCTACGATCCGCTGTTCGACCGTGAGATATTCCCTGGCGGTTTCACCAGCGCACCGCCACCACCGGCCGATCGTCGGACGCCCACTGTTCCGTTCCGGCACGAGGAGCGTCCGGGTGACGCTCGACGCCCTCTCGAGCCACCGGACGCCGGCCAGAACCACGCCAGCCAGAATCGTGCTGGCCAAAATCGTGCTGGCCAAGGCCACCGGGAACAGAACCACCGGGAGCAAGGCCGGCACGAACAGGCACACCTGCCGCATACACCGGTCTCCACGCAGCACCCGGCGCCCGCATCGCCGCTGCCTTCACCAGCCGAGCAGCCGGCGGACCCGTCCACCGCGCCGTTCACGATGGTGCCCGGCGAGGATCCGCCGTTTCGGAGTGACGAGGGCTACCGCAACGAACAGCAGCTCGGCATGCCCTTCGCCGGCATTGCCGGAACAGCCTTTCCGTATCCCGACAGTCCCTATCCGAGTACCGAGTATCCGGCACCGCCGCCCAGCCTCCGGCCGGAGTCAACCGGCCAAAGGCTGCGCGATAATGATTTTCGCACAGCCGGAGGCACTTCAGAGCAAAACAACCAAAGGCTGCGCGACAATGATCCGCGCGCCCGAGGTCCGGAAGCCGATCCCGCAGGTCCGGGAGAACCCCAGGAACCGGATACCGAGATACCGATCAGTGGCATGTCCGGCCGTCTCATGACCAGCGCGCTGCTCCCGACCCGGCCGGACGTCGCGTCCCGGGGCTGGCGCAGGATTCTCTTCAAGGTTTCCGGCGGAACAATCAAGCTGGGACCCTCTGCCGATGAAGCCCGTCATCGCCGCTTGATCGAGCGCATCAACACACCCCTGAATGACTGCCACCGGATCGCGGTCATGTCCCTGAAAGGCGGTGTTGGCAAGACGACCACCGCTGTGGGGCTGGGCTCGACACTGGCGAGCCTGCGGGGGGACCGGATCGTGGCAATCGACGCGAATCCCGACCGTGGGACGCTCGGCGCCAAGGTGCCGCGGACGTCTGAGAACACCGTCCGGGACCTGCTCGACAACGCCGACTCGCTGCGTCGTTACGTGGATGTGCGCAGGTATCTGTCGCAGGCCGGCAGCCGCCTGGAAGTGCTCGCGTCCGCGAACGCCCCGGAGATTTCCCGGGCGTTCGCGGACACCGACTACGTCACCGTCGACGACATCCTGCAGCGGTACTATTCGATCCTGCTGACCGACTGCGGCACCGGAATGCTGCACAGCGCCATGCCCGCCATCCTGGAACTCGCCGACACCCTGGTGATTGTCAGCAGTTCCAGCGCGGACGGCGGTTCCTCCGCCAGCGCCACGTTGGACTGGCTGGAGGCGCACGGATACGCCACGCAGGTCAGGAATGCGGTGACGGTTATCTCGACCTTCCCGGCGAACCGCGAGTCGGTCGACCTGGACACCCTCGAACAACATTTCGTCGCCCGCACCCGGCGGGTCGTCCGGGTACCTTACGACCCGCATCTGGCGGTCGGTGGACATATCGCCCTGGAAGAAATGCGAAAGCCGACCAGGCAGGCTTTCCTGGAAATCGCCGGGGCGATTGCCGAACAGTTCGGTCTGGCAGACCGAAGAGCGCGCGATAATAATCTTTTCGTGCGCTCGGAGGCCGAGACTTTCGGGGCATCAGAGGGCCGAAGAGCCCACGATGATGATTTTTCCGTGCATTCGGAGGCGCCGGGGAATCCTGCGGGTCGAGGGCGGCACGATCATGCTCCTGGCACGCCCGGGGCACTCAGCGGGTGAGGGCCGCCGTCACCGCACGGACGCCGGGCCGGCGTAACTGGTTGGCCACCGTAGAACGGCCCTCCATGATCCGCCCGAACAGGCCGAAGCCACCTGGCACGGCGGCCAGGAACGCATGCAGCAGGCCGGGACGGCGGACGAAGACCGCCTGCACCTCACGACCGGCGTCCATCTCAGGCCCCAGGGCCACCTCCACCCGCCGGGGATAGTCATCCAGCGCACGCAGCTCGCCGGCGGCGGCGCGCGCGGCCGCCTCCCCGGCCAGACGTCCCGAACGCAGCGCGAACGAGATCCCCTCCCGCGTCCACGGGTCGAGCAGGCCCGCCGCGTCCCCCGCGACCAGCACCCGGCCACGGCGCAGCGGCGAGTCCGCGGCCCGCACGCGCGTCAGATGCCCCGAGTCGTGCAGCGGCGTGACGGCGTCCAGGCCGAGCCTGCGCACCAGGTCGGCATAGTAGGCGCGCAGTGCGCCGCCGTCGTCCCGTGAACCGATCACGCCGACGGTCAGGACGTCGCCCTTCGGGAACAGCCAGGCGTACGAACCGGGTACCGGGCCCAGGTCGAGCAGCACCCGACCGGCCCAGCGACGCGCCACGGGGGCGCTGACCGGGAACTCGCCCTCCAGGCCGACGTCCACCTGGTCGAGGCGGACCCCGACGTAGGCGCCGACCCGCCCAGACGTGCCGTCAGCGCCGACGACGACCCGCGCGAGGACGACCGGACCACCGCGTACCGCAACTGTGACGGGACCGTCCGCGACATCATGTTCGCGTATCCCGGTGACGTGAACGCCGGTCCGGACGCCCGCCCCGGCGGCGCAGGCCGACTCGACCAGCGCCTGATCGAACTCCGAGCGCATCACCATGGACATCATCGGCCGACCGGGCCGCCTGCGGGTGCACGTCAGCCGGCCGTCCAGGGAGACCGTGAGCTGGTCGATGCTCGTGCGGGTCAGCCGGGACAGGTCAATGCCAGCATGATCGACCGACAGGCCGACCAGGCCGCCTCCACAGGTCTTGTACCTGGGTAGCTCGGCACGTTCGAGCAGGCACACGGTGGCGCCAGCCCGGGCCGCCGCGCGGGCGGCGCTGGCTCCCGCCGGACCGGCACCGACGACGACCACGTCGAACGTCTCGCCGGCTGCCCCCCGACGGCCGAAGGCAGCGCGATCATGATCTTCCCGCGCCCGGGGTTCGGGTGGGTCGCTTGGCATCAGCGCAGGGTGAGAGTCCGGCCGACCACGCCGGCACGCATCCGGCGCTCCGCAGGGGTGAGCGGGGTACGGTCGGCGACCGCGCTCTCCAGTCGGTCACGCAGTGCTACAGCCGCTTCCTCACAGCTCGCCGCGTCGGCGTCCGACGCCAGATCCCACACCGGGACGACCAGGCCGTCCACCCGGAACGAGCCGACAAAACGGGATCCGTCACCCACAGTAAGATCGGCAGCCACCGCGAGACGGGCGAGGGCATCGAGCAGCGGTTCCTCGTCGTACGGCTGGACCCAGCGCAGATGCGCCCGCTCGCCCGGACGGCACCAGTAGGCCGCGTCCACCGAGGTCAGCCGAGCCGTCGGGACCACGGCCGCATTCGCCCGTTCCAGCAGGGCCGCGACGTCCTGGGCTGGGCCGCTACCGTCCTCGGACGGCGGGAGCCACCAGGTGAACCCGGAGTGGACGGTGATGTCCAACGGTGCGGGATCCAGCAGGTCCGCCAGGGTCGGACCGGCACGGCCGTCATCACCACGCGCACTTCCCGCCGGGGCGGGCCGTGGGATGACGGGCGTTCCGGGAGCGGCGTCAAGAGCCTCGAGCAACGCCCGGGCGATGTCGGTGCCCGCGTCGTCGCTTGCGACACCGGTCTGCATGGCGAGGAGGATCTCGCCGTTGTCACGGACGATCGCGGGCACGGCCTGCGGCAGCATCGTGCCGAGCACGACGGAACGGTCGGCATGCTCGGGATGCTGCTGAAGGTAAGCGGCGGCGAGCTTCAGCGGAGCGGTCGCGCTGGGCACCAGCTCACGCAGAGCCACCAGGTCCGGCTCGTCGGCACGGCCCGCAAAGGGACGCAGGACGGGTGCGGGCCGCCGCCGCACGCCATGGCACGCCTTGTAACGGCGTCCTGACCCACATGGGCATGGTGACCGAAGCCCGACGGCCGGAAACTCACCCGCCCCCGTCCAGGACACGTCCGATCGTGCCCCGGCATCGGAGGACCCGCCATCGGCGGGCAGGCCGAGCGTGGAGGAGCCGGACGCGGAGGATGACGGCACAGGAACGCGTGCGGTCTGTCGGCGGGCGATCGCGTACTCCTCGGTTCGACGGGACGTTGGTACGAGCCAAGGCTAGTACCAGCGTCCGACACTCCCGGGTACCGGCACGGCCCGCCGGCCCGCCGGCCCGCCGACGCATCGGCCCGCCGGCCCACCGACGCCCTCGTCGGCGGATCCACCCTGAAGCCGGATCCGTCGGGAACGAGGCCCGGTGACCGGTCCGGCCCGGCCCGGGAGAATCGCCCACGGTGCGGGTTCCCGACCGGCCAATCGCGATCACGCAGCGGACGGTTGATCGCCGATAGGCTCGGGGCTGGCGTGTGGTCCGGCCGGCGCCGGCCGTCTGCCGTTCCCCCGGCCCGTCCGTACTCCCCTCGGCCGGCGGCGCTCCCCGACTGGCGGTACAGCCCGGCCCGGTGGCACCCGAGAAGGCGGTAAGCGCGGTAGGAGAGAAGCAAGGCGGTAAGGCACGGTAAGAGAGAAGCGCGGTAAGAGAGGTGGCATGAGTATCGACCAGCACGGACTCCCCGGCGGCACGGCACCGGTCACACGGCGGATTGGTGTGGTGACGTTCCCGGGTTCGCTCGACGACCGGGACGCCGCACGCGCGGTCCGCCTCGGCGGTGGCGAGGCCGTACCGCTCTGGCACGGCGACACCGACCTGTCCGGGGTGGACGCGGTCGTCCTGCCGGGTGGGTTCTCCTACGGCGACTACCTTCGTGCCGGTGCGATCGCGCGCTTCTCCCCGATCGTCGGCGCGGTCGTGGATGCCGCCCGTGACGGGCTGCCCGTCCTCGGCATCTGCAACGGATTTCAGGTGCTGTGTGAAGCAGGACTGCTACCCGGAGCGCTCACCCGTAACGCCGGCCTGCATTTCGTCTGCCGGGACCAGACGCTGCGGGTGGAGAATGCCGCCACCGCGTGGACGTCGGAATACGCGGCCGGCGAGGAGGTGGTCATCCCCGTCAAGCATGGCGAGGGCCGCTATGTGGCGAGCCGGGCGACACTTGCCGAGCTTGAGGGCGAAGGCCGCATCGTCGCCCGCTATCTCGGCGGGAACCCGAACGGCTCGGTTGCCGACATAGCCGGCATCTGCAACGCGGAACGTACGGTTGTCGGGTTGATGCCGCATCCCGAACACGCCGTCGAGCCCCTGACCGGCCCCGGGTCGGACGGCCTGGCCATGTTCCGGTCAGTCACCTCCCACCTGCCCGCCGCCGCGGGAGGCACCGTGGGCGCCGGTCGCTGACCCACACCCACGTTCCCGTACCCGCCTCCGACCGCACCCACCGCACCCACCAGACGATGTGAATCCGATGTCGTCGGCGCAACCGCGGATCCACATCGTTCGCCGCGCCACCCCGGCGATGCCAGTCCACGCGCAGGCTCACCCGGCCATGCAGGCCGTGCGGCCAGGCGGGTGGCCGTGGGGGCCACGCAGGGGTTATGCGGGTCATGGAGTCACCGGAAGTTATACAGGGTCACGCGGTCCGGGTGGTGGTTGCGAACAGGGCCGGCAGGGTGGACGAATGGGCAGTCCGCAGTTCGTCCAGGCTGACGGTGAAAGCGTCCTGCACCTCCAGGGTGTCGCCGTCGACCACGCCAATACGCCGCCACGGCAGTCCACGGGCGGCGCACATGTCGGTGAAGCGCAGCTCCTCCGAGCGGGACACGGCCACCACCGCGCGTCCCGCCGACTCGCTGAACAGCTCGGTGAACAGGTCCGCCCCCCGAGGGAAGACGATCCGGGCGCCGTGCCCGCCACGCAGGCACGACTCGACCAGCGTCTGCGCCAGCCCGCCGTCGGACAGGTCGTGCGCCGCGGTGAGCATCCCGTCGCGGGAACCCGAGACCAGGATCTCGGCGAGCAGCTTCTCGGCGGCGAGGTCGACGGCGGGTGGGAGCCCGCCGAGGTGCCGGTGGGTCACCCAGGCCCACTCGGAGCCACCGAACTCCGCGCGGGTCTCCCCGAGCAGCAACAGCGAGTCACCCTCGTCCGTGAAGCCGATCGGGACCCGCCGGGCCACGTCGTCGAACAGGCCGAGAACGCCGACGATCGGTGTCGGGTTGATCGGGGTGGACCCGGTCTGGTTGTAGAACGACACGTTCCCACCGGTTACCGGCAGCCCGAGCCGGCGGCAGGCGTCCGCGAGCCCCCGGCAGGCCTCGGCGAACTGCCACATGACCTCCGGGTTCTCGGGTGAGCCGAAGTTCAGGCAGTTCGTCACCGCGATCGGTACGGCTCCGGACGCGGCCACGTTGCGGCACGCCTCGGCCAGGGCAAGCTGCGCGCCCGCGAACGGGTCGAGCCGGGTGTAGCGGCCGTTGCCGTCCGTGGCCAGCGCGATGCCCAGGCCCGTCTGTTCGGACAGTCTGATCACCCCGGCGTCCTCGGGTTGCGCGAGCACGGTGTTCGCCTGCACGTACCGGTCGTACTGGTCGGTCACCCATGCCTTCGAGCACAGGTTCGGCGAGGCGATCATGGTCAGCAGGGTCGCGCGCAGCTCGTCCCCGGTGCTCGGACGCGGCAGCGCCGCGGGATCGTCGAGCCGCAACGTGTCCAGGTCCGTCGGCCTGCGGACCGGCCTGTCGTACACGGGCCCGTCGTCGGCGAGCGAACCGGGCGGGACGTCGACGACGACCTCATCGTGCCAGCGGATGACCAGCCGTCCGCTGTCAGTGACAGTTCCGATCCTGGTGGCAAGCACACCCCAGCGTTCGGCGAGGGCCAGCACCTCGGGCAGCACGGCCGGGGTGACGATCGCGAGCATCCGCTCCTGGGACTCACTCGCCAGGATCTCGTGCGGCGCCATCGACGCCTCGCGCAGCGGGACGAGATCGAGGTCGACCTCCATGCCGCCGGGGCCGCCGGCGGCGAGCCCGGCCGCGGTCGTCTCGGTCAACGCGCAGGTGAGCCCCGCGCCGCCGAGGTCCTGGATGCCGACGACGAAGCCGCGGTCGAACAGCTCCAGGCACGACTCGATGAGGATCTTCTCGGTGAACGGGTCACCGACCTGGACGGCTGGTCGGCGCGCCGGCCCACCGCCCTCGTCGAAGGTCGCCGACGCCAGCACGGACACGCCGCCGATGCCGTCCCGGCCGGTCTTGGCGCCGAGCAGGACGACCGCGTTCCCGACCCCGACAGCCGCCGACGTCTGCACCCGACCGACCGGCATGACCCCCACGCACAAGGCGTTGACCAGCGGATTACCCAGATAGGACGGGTCGAAGACGACCTCCCCGCCGATCGTGGGCAGGCCGAGACAGTTGCCGTAACCACCGATGCCCGCGATCACCCCCGGCAGCACCCTGGCGGTGTCGGGGGCGTCGGCGTCCCCGAAACGCAACGGGTCGAGCACGGCGATCGGCCGGGCACCCATGGTCAGGATGTCGCGGACGATCCCGCCGACACCGGTCGCCGCGCCTTGGTACGGCTCGACGAAGCTCGGGTGGTTGTGTGATTCGATCTTGAATGTGACGGCGAGACCCTCACCGACCGCGACCACCCCGGCGTTCTCGCCCATGCCGACGAGCAGGCGGTCACCCGCGGGTGTGTCGCGGAACTGGCGCAGGTGCACCTTGGACGACTTGTACGAGCAGTGCTCACTCCACATCACCGAGTACATGGCGAGTTCGGCGTCGGACGGCGTGCGCCCGAGCGTGGAGACGATGCGGGCGTACTCGTCGTCGGTGAGGCCGAGCTCACGATATGGCTGTGTGGCTGCGCCGGACGGGCCGGCGCCGGGTGGCGCTGCGGACGGGGCGGTGGGTGCGGTCGGTGTACCGGTCACGCCGTCCATCTTCCCGGACGCCTCCCGGCGAAGCCGGTCAGGATCTGTGAACCCGGTCAGACCCGGGAACTCCGCCAGGCCGAACCCGGCCAGGCCCGGTGAACCCCGCCGAGGACGAAGCCGATCGGGACCGGGGACCCCGCCAGGGAGGAAGCCGGTCGGGACCGGTGAACCCGGACGCGGGCCGGGAGCCGCGTCAGGAGTGGCCGTAGGGTTCCGGGCCCGCGCCGTCCCCGCCCGGTGCCCGGGCGGAATCGTCCGGGACCGAGCCGGGCGGATGCGTGGCGACACCGACCAGCTCCAGATCGGAGGACTCCAGATCACCCGGGTCGTCGTCGTACACGATCGACTCCGGATGCGCGGACGGAGCCACCAGCGCCTCCGAGTGGGCACCGCAACCATGGTCGAGCGCGGTCACCCGACCGTCGTCCGGAGCCATCTCGTTCGCGCACACCCCGAACACCCGTCCCAGGATCCCGGCGAGACGCACGTGAAAACCGCAGGTCCGGCAGGCGGCAGGGGCGACCCGGGCGATGGACGCCTCCGGGCCGGACTCACCGGCATACCAGCGAGCAAGAGCATCATCACGTCCCGTCACCGACAACAGACGCGGACGGCCGAGGCCGAGTTCGTTCCACACGTCGGTGTCGACGAATTCCTCGACGTCGCCGAGACGCAGCGTCAGGCGCGGGTCGTCCACGGCGGTCGGGAGCAGATCACCGACTCCGACGTCACCGGGACGCAGCCGCTGGGACCACGGCACCCACTGCGGGGCGGTCAGCGCCCCCTCGCCGGGCAGCAGCAGCACGTCGTCCACCGTGGCCTTGCGCATGCGCGAGGCGCGCGTGACCACCACCGTCCAGAGCCAGCCGGGGTAGGCACGTGCCCTGCAGGCGAAACGGTGCAGGACAAGCCGTTCGCCGTCGGCTTCGACACCGAGATGCTCACCGACCAGACTCGGATCGCCGGCCTCGGCGAAGGCGGCGGCACGGGCTTCCTCGACGGCCGCGGCGCACACGGCGTCCACCGCGGGTGGACGCGGCGCCCGGGGAGCCCGCGGGGTTCGGGGGAGCGCGGGCGGCCGGTTCGCTCGAGCGGCCCGAGCCGGCCGGTCGGACCGGTCAGGATCGACGGGCACCGCCGCGTCCCCGCTCACCGGTGTCGGGGGTGCTGTCGGGCCAAGCTGCACATCCTGAGCCTCCACGCACGTATTG
>NZ_CAAAFT010000021.1:11302-16120 GCF_900634765.1 Candidatus Protofrankia californiensis
TCCCCGCTCACCGGTGTCGGGGGTGCTGTCGGGCCAAGCTGCACATCCTGAGCCTCCACGCACGTATTGTCGCCTACACGTTCCGGAACTGCGCTGCGTGGTCGTGATGGCTCTCCTGGGGGGGAGGACACTCAGCATGGTGAACGTGGGTGCCGGTGTCGCCAGGGGGGTCCGGAAGCTGCGAGCCTCCGCCCGTCGGGGCGGCGCCGAACAGTCCGGACTTGCCTCCCTGACGGAGCTTTCGTTCGTCAACGCGGCCGGGGACGCGTTGGTCACAGTAGCACTCGCCGGATCGCTTTTCTTCGCGGTGCCCACAGGTGAGGCACGGTCGAAGGTCGCGCTGTACCTGCTGATCACAATGGTGCCGTTCGTCCTGCTGGCGCCGGTGATCGGCCCGGTGCTGGACCGGTTCGCCTATGGACGCCGGACCGCCCTGGCCGCGATCTGCCTGGCCCGGGGCATGCTCGCCTGGCAGCTCGCGGGCTCCCTCGACGGCGTGGCGGTCTACCCGCTGGCGCTCGGCCTGCTGATGCTGTCCCGGTCGTTCGGCGTGGCCCGCAGCGCGGTCATCCCCCGGGTGGCCCCCCGGGACCTGACCCTGGTGAAGGTCAACTCCCGGATCTCCCTGGTCAACATCGTGGCCGGAGCGGTGGTGGCCCCTCTCGGGCTCGGTATCGCCAACATCCCCTACATCGGTTATCCGTGGGTATTGCGGATCTGCGCCATTGTCTATATGACCGGCGTTCTGCTCGCGTTCAACCTGCCCAAACACGTCGACTCCGCCGCGGGTGAAAAGCGCGCTTTCCTCGGGACGGTCCGCTTCCACCGGGATATCACCGGCCGGCTGCGCCGGGCGCTCGGCGGGCTGCCGGTGGCCCTGCGCGCCTCGCTGGTACTGCGCGGTCTGGTCGGCTTTCTCACCTTCTACCTGGCATTCTTGCTGCGGACCAGCGGCGGCAACAACCTGTGGCTGGCCGGACTGGCGATCTGTGCGGGTGCCGGCAGCGGCCTGGGCGTATTCGTCGGCGGACGCCTCGGCCACCGACGGCCGGAAGCGCTGCTGATGCTGTCGCTGCTGATGGCCGCCGGGGGGTGCCTGGGCGCCGCCGTCAACTACACGAAGTTGACCTCGCTGCTCGCGGCCCTGCTGGTCACCATGGCCAGCTCGACGGGCAAGCTCGGCCTGGACGCGATCATACAGCGGGACGTCGCCGAGGACACCCGCAACTCCGCGTTCGCCCGCTCGGAAACCGCGATGCAGCTCGCGTGGGTTGCCGGCGGCGCGATCGGCCTCGTAGAGATGCCCGGAACGCTCGGCTTCGCCGCCGCGTCCGCGACGGTCCTGCTCACGATGTTCCTGGAAACCCGGGCTCTGCACCGCTCACGGGCGGCGGCGCAGGCGCGCCGGAGCGGGCTGTACGCCCCGGCCATGGCCCACCTCGATCCGGGAGCACCCACCCTGCCGCAGACCTCCACCCTGCCGTCGGCGCCTACCGTGCCGCAGCCGCCCGCTGTGCCCCAGGGACCCGCGGTGCCCCAGGGACCCGCTGTGCCGCAGAGACCCACCGTGCCGCAGCCGTCCATCCACCACTGGTGGGAACGCGGTTCCGGCTGATCGAGCGACACCGGCGGCGCGGCCACCGGCGGCTGCCACGATCGGCGGGTTGAGCCGGCGGGTTGAGACCGACAACCCACCGGTGGGATCGCGAGCAGGTCAGCGTCCGACCGTCGAGAACGATAACCTCCGATCGTGTCCGTATCTCGGCTACTTTTCCGCACCCGGCGGCGACGCCCCGTCGTACTCTGCCTCCTCGGCGCGTTGGTCGTGGTGCTCACCGGCTGCGACCGGCCGACCCCGTTGGTGACATTGCAATCCGGCGGTAACTTCGTCAAGGCGCACGCCGCCCAGTACGATCACGACGGTGCAGTGATCAGGGATGCCGGCTACCAGGCGCCCGTCCTGCACGCCGTCCCCGGGTCGACCGTGAACATCGACGTTGCGAAGTCGATTGCCGACAAAGGGTACTTTCTTGCGTCCAACGACACCCGGATTTCCGAGCTCATCACCGAGGAGCACTACCGCCTGACCGTGCCGGACGGACGCGGCGAGGTGAACCTGACCATCTTCCAGGCCCCGCACGCCGGCTCCGACCAGGCGTCCGGAAGCTGGCCGTTCCGTCTCGTCGTCCAGCCGTAGCCCCATGATCTCGAGTTCTGTCAGCCGTGATCCCGTGAGCCCCACCACCGCGGGTGCGGTGTGCCCGGGCTGCGTCTGCCTGCCGGTTCCCCTGCTGGCGGCGGCGTGAGCCGGATCCTGCTCGTCACCGCGGTGACGGCCGAAGCGGACGCGGTCTGCGCCGGAATGATGGGGCCGTGGCAGCCCCGGGCCACCGCCTCCGGAGTCCCCGCAGCCTCCGGCGCTTCCGGTACGGGCACGCCGTCGCGCGGTTCGGCGCCATCGTGGGACCGCCAGCTGTTGACGGCCGTACGGATCGGCCCCTACCTGGGCCGCCGGTCCGGTGCGGTGACCGTCCTCGCCGCCGGGGCCGCCGGTCCGGCGGCGGCTGCCGGTACCGCCACCGCGCTCGCCACAGCCCATGCCGCGGGGGATCCGTTCGACCTGATCGTCTCCTTCGGCGTCGCGGGTGGCTTCGCCGGACGCGCGAACGTCGGTGACCTGGTCGTCGCGGATGCGCTGATCGCCGCGGATCTCGGTGCGGAATCCGGCGTCGACACCTCGCCCGGCGAGCCGGCGCAGTCGCCCGCACCATCGGCGTCCAGCGACTTTCTGACCCTGGAGCAGCTCGGGCTCGGAGCCTCCATGCTGGCCCCCCGGGAAGACGCCGTCCAGGCGCTCGTTGACGTCCTCAGCGGTACCGGACGCGCGGTCAGGACCGGACCGGTACTGACCGTCTCGACGGTCACCGGGACCGATCGTCGAGCCGCGGCCCTGGCGCTGCGCTTCGGCCCGGCCGCTGAGGCTATGGAGGGGTATGCGGTCGCGACGGCGGCGGCGGCGTACGGCACACCCTTTGCCGAGATCCGCGCGATCAGTAACGCGGTCGGACGCCGTGACCGGTCCAGCTGGGACCTGCCGGGCGCCCTGTCCGGACTGAGCGCCGCGGCAGCCGCTCTCGCTGCCGGCATCGACACGCTCACCGCCGCTGTGCGCACCTCCGGCTCTGCCGGGCGGGCCGAACCGGCGGGGCCGACCCCGGCGGGCACATCATGATCCAGATTGGCAGCGGCGGCGACACCGCGACGACCCCGCCGGCGCTGCCATCCCCGCTGTCGCTGGCGATCTCCCCGTGCCCGAACGACACGTTCGCCTTTCATGCGCTCGCGCACGGGCTGGTCGGGGACGGCACACCGGCCACGGTGACCTTCGCCGACATCGACGTGCTGAACCGGCGCGCCGCCGACGGCCTGGACGACGTGGTCAAGGTCTCCTACGCGGCCCTGCCCTGGCTGCTGGGCTCCTACCGGCTGCTGTCGGCCGGGAGTGCGCTGGGACGCGGCTGCGGGCCCCTCGTGCTGACCGCCGGTCGGGACGACCTGCGCGGCGCACGCGTCGCGATCCCCGGTATGCGCACAACCGCCTACCTGCTGTTCCGCCTGTGGGCACAGGGACGCGGGGTGAGTGACATCGACGTCCTGTCCTTTGAGAAAATCATGCCCGCGGTGCGGGACGGGCGGTACGACGCCGGCCTGGTGATCCACGAATCCCGGTTCACCTACCCGTCCTTCGGCCTGACCGCTGTCGCCGACCTCGGTGACTGGTGGGAGTCCGAAACCGGCCTGCCGATCCCGCTCGGGGCCGTCCTGGGCCGTCGTCACCTCGACGGCGCCGCGCTGTCGGCCGCGGTGCGGGCGAGTGTGGCTGCCGCGTTCACCGATCCGGAGGCGTCGCGTTCCTACGTCCTCGACCACGCGCAGGAGATGGACCCGGAGGTGGTGGACGCCCACATCGGGCTGTACGTCAACGACCACACCCTGCAGCTCGGTGACGAGGGCTACGAAGCGGTCGAGGTGCTGCTGGGCCGCGCGGCCGCCGCCAACCTCGTACCGGCCCTGTCCGCTCCCCTGCGCTGATCTACCCGGACCTCGGCTCGACCCGGCCGGCCCGACCTTGATCCCGGACCGGCCGGGCAGCGGCCGGGCGCCGGTTCACAAAACCAAGATCAATATTTGCCGCGTGGAATGAACAGGTCGCGATCAGACCTCCAGCTCGTCGGCGACCGCGTGGACGACCTTCGCCACCTTCTGGGCCGTGCGACGGTCGGGGTAGCGCCCTCGACGCAGCGAGCCCTGCACCTCGTCCAGCAGTTTGATCATGTCTTCGACCATGCTGTGGAGCTCGTCGGGGCTGCGTCGCGCCGCCTGCGCAGCGGCCTTCGCCACCGACGGCGGAGCCGCAAGCACCCGCACCGACAACGCCTGGTCGCCACGGCGGCTCGCGGCGATCCCGAACTCGACCCGGTCGCCGGGCTTGAGCTTGTCCACGCCGGGCGGGAGCGCGGCCTTGTGGACGAACACATCACCGCCGTCGTCACGGCTGAGAAAGCCAAAGCCCTTGTCGACGTCGAACCACTTGACTCTGCCGGTGGGCACGGGAGACCTCGTTATGAGTAGCGAAGGGAGACTGTCCGGTGAGGTACCGGGGTCTCAAGGCTATCCGGGGACACGCCGACGGGTGGTCGTCCGTACTTTTTCGTCACCGGGCAGAAGCGTCCAACCGATGTTCACCCCGCTCCCCAGGAAGTCGGTCCTGTCGGAGAAAACATGATCGCGCTGCCTTTGGCCCGGCAACCCAGGAAC
>NZ_CAAAFT010000021.1:16145-19815 GCF_900634765.1 Candidatus Protofrankia californiensis
CCCAGGAACTTGGCCGCCGGCAGCGCGAAAAACATGATCGCGCTGCCTTTGGCCCGGCGGCCACGCGATCCGTAGGCTGGCACACGTGGATGATCCAGCGACCCGGGAACCCGGACCTCCGGAACCTCCCGGACCTCCGGGACGCCGGAACCGGGCGGACGTCTTCGTCCGGGTGGGAGCCGTGCTGTTCGCGATCGGTCTTGTCGCCACCGCGGTCATCATCATCCCGTTCTTCTTCGGGGCCACCGAACGGCCCACGTGGCTCAACGTGGTCGCGGCCGGTGGGCTGACCATCGGCTTCGCCCTCGCCCTGATCGGGATAGTGGCGGCCGTGCTCTCCCCCCCCGCGGTGGACGACGCCGAACCGGTCGGCACCGAGGGGAACCCGATCTGATCGGACGCCCGTCCGCGGGCGCTGTCGCCCTCGGGCACCGTCACCCCTCGCCACCGCCATCCCCGGGCACCGTCACCGTCCGCCACTGTCATCGCCTGTCACTGCCTGTCACTGTCACTGCCTGTCGCCATCGTCCCCGGACGCGCGCACCACGGCCGCCGGCAGCAGTTCGTTCATGGAACCCGACCGGAACCCGCGGGGATCGATCTCCACCCGATCGAAGCCCTCGACAACCGCCAGCAGGTCCGGGCGCGCGGACAGCGCGTCCACCCGGTCGGCGTCCACCTCGACCAGCGCCACGTCGTCGAGGTCGCGCACCCGCAGGTTCCGGACACCGAGCTCCGCGGTGGCCAGGGCCGCCCGCAGCACGGCCTCCGCGCGTTCGACCCGGGCGAGGCGTACCGGCGACACCTCGATGCCGTAGGCGATGCGGCTGGCCAGGCAGGCCGCGGCCGGCTTGTCCCAGGTCGACAGACCCCACCGCCGGGACGCCTCACGAACCTGCGCCTTGATCAGGCCGGCGTCGCGCAACGGGGTACGCGCCCCCCGCTGGGCCGCCGCACGGATACCCGGCCGGAACCCGGCCACGGCGTCGTCGGCGTTCGTACCGGTCACCACGTGGGCGAGCCCCAGGGAGTCCGCGAGCGGCCGCAGCGTCTCGGTGAGCTCCGCCTTGCAGAAGTAACACCGGTCCGGCCCGTTGGCCCGGTAGCCTTCGCGTCCCATCTCGTTCGTGGACGGCGTGAGGTGGCGGACGCCGAGCCGCGCGGCAAAATCGGTGGCAGCGGCAAGCTCGGCGGCCGGCAGGGACGCCGACACCGCCGTGGCCGCCGCCACCCGGTCGGCGCCCAGGGCCCGGACCGCGGCCGCCAGCAGGAACGCCGAGTCCGCCCCACCGGAGAAGGCGACCAGCACCGAACCGAGCTCGGCCAGCCGCGCGGCCAGGTCGTCGAGGCGGCCGGGCAGCAGGTGGGACGACAACCAGCCGCCGAACGCGGCCAGGTCGGGCAGCACGACGTCGGCTCCGGCCGCGCCCAGCTCGTCCGCCGAACACGGGCCGGTGGGTACCGCGACAGCCAGGGCACCGGCCGCGTGCGCACCGACGACGTCCCCGACATGGTCACCCACGTAGATCGTGACACCGTGGGCACGCATGGCCTCGGCTTTCGTTTCGGCGAACCGCCAGCCCTCGACCGCGTCCGCCTCGATACCGATGTGGGCAAGGCTCGCCTGCGCGAGCGGTCCGCTCTTGGCGGTGACGACAACCACCCGGCCGCCATGGTGACGCACCTGGGCAACCACATCGACCGCGCCCGGCATCGGCAGCGACACCGGCAGCGCGTGGACGGCGTACAGCTCGCGGTAGCGGGCCGCCATGTCCGGCACCCGCTCGGGCGGGAACCAGCGGGAGATCTCCTCCTCCAGGGGCGGCCCGAGGCGGGCGGCGGCCGCCTCGCCGTCGATCGTCACCCCGGTTTCAGCGGCCAGCGCGGCGTAGGTGGCGGTGACGCCGCGCCGGGCGTCCAGCAACGTCATGTCCAGGTCGAATCCGACGACCGGACCAGCCGTGACCGGCCGGACGGGCTTCACTCCGGCTGCCCCCGGCGGCCCGGCTCCCCCTGAGGCGGGTTGCCCCGGCACGGACGCGGACTGTCCTGGCACGGATGTCGACACATACCCGAGGGTAGTGACCGACGCCATGCCGCGGGTGCCCGCGGCCATGGGCCGGTTGGTGCACGGGGCCCACCGGATTGGTGCACCGGGCCCATCGGTGCACAGGAGTCGACAGTGCGCCGGGCTCGGCGGCGCACCAGTACCCACGATGCACCGATACAGTCTTCAGGCGTGGCCAGGGTCGTCGTGGACGTGATGCTGAAACCGGAGATCCTCGACCCGCAGGGGCAGGCGGTGCTCGCCGCGCTGCCGCGCCTGGGCGTGTCCGGCATCATCGGGGTACGCCAGGGCAAACGTTTCGAGCTGGAGGTGGACGGCGAGGCCGACGCCGACGTCCTCTCCCGGATCGACCGGCTTGCCGCCTCCCTGCTCGCCAACCCCGTGATCGAGGACTACGTCGTGCGGGTGGAGGCGGTGGAGACCGAACCCACCGGAGCCGAAGCCGAACCCGCGGCCACCCACCGCGGGTAACCCTCTACCTGGCCGCCGGGCACCCGCAAACTCATGATCGCGTGTCCTTTGGCCAAGCAGCCCTTATATGCCCTCCGGGCACGGAAAAACCCACGACCGTGTGCCCGTACCCGCCGGGGAGGTCCAGGTGATCGGTTCAGGCGGTCGGATCGGCCGGCGAGAGGAACATGACCCGGCGTCCGCACGAGTCACAGACCGCGACCCGCGCGTACGGTTCGTCATCCCCTGGGACAAGGTGCGCCAGCGGTACGATCCCGCCGCACCACGGACAGGTCAGCCAGGGCCCGTCCGCCCCGCATCCTGATGATTCCACATCGAGCGATTCCACGGTCATCACGGTCCCACCACGCGCCTTCCACCGCGGACGAAAAAGCGCTCTCGTGACCACAGCCGGCCGGTCGGAGGACCAAAGGCATTCTGATCATGTTTCTCCCGCGCCACCGGGAGGCCCAAATCCCCGGATGTTCCACCTCACACAATGTCCGGTAGCCAACAGCACGGGATGCCGGACGGATGGCAGGATGGCCGCGTGGGCTCGGATCAGATACCTTCGGTCACAATAGATCAACTTCCGGTGGCGGCTGCGTCGGATGCCGGACTGCTGCTCCTCGACGTCCGGGAGACCGAGGAGTGGGGTGCGGGGCATATCGCCGGAGCGGTACACATCCCCATGGGCGAGCTCCTCGACCGCATCGACGAGGTGCCGCGCGACCGGGACGTAGTGGTCGTCTGCCGGTCCGGGCAGCGTTCAGCCGCGGTCACGGCCTACCTGCACCGCGCCGGCTGGCGAGCCCGCAACCTCGACGGCGGAATGATCGCCTGGGACGCCTCGGGTCGTCCGATGGAGAACAGCGCGCCGCATCCCCCGGCTGTGATCTGACCGGTGTCCGCCGCGATCTGACCGGTGTCCGCCGTCACCGGCGGTCGCATCCGCGACACACCCACCCAAAACCGGCGTCATCGAACGGCACGGACGCCGGTCGGCGGGAAACTGGGCGCCATGACCCTCATCGAGCCCTCCATGTCGATGCCGCGTTCCCGGACACCGGCGGACCGAGCCCGCCGGCGGCGCGGCACCGCAATCCGGGGCCCCGCAATCCGGGGCGCCGCAATCCGCGGCACCGCAACGCG
>NZ_CAAAFT010000021.1:20014-20862 GCF_900634765.1 Candidatus Protofrankia californiensis
GCGCGGCACCGCAATCCGGGGCCCCGCAATCCGGGGCGCCGCAATCCGCGGCACCGCAACGCGTGGCTGCGGCTGGGCGCGGACGTTGCCGGTGGGTCTTGTGCTGTGCCTCGCCATGTGCCTCGCCGCGACAGGCTGCGGGGCGCTCGACGGCGCGGGGTCGTCCACGGACGCCGGCGGAGCGACGGGCAGGCGTGAGCAGGTCGTCACCGTCGGAACTGCCGTTGCCACCCTGCAGTCGATACCGGTGCACCCGGCCACGGCGTCGCCGCGATACCGGCGGGACGACTTCGGCCCCGCCTGGGCGGACGTCGACGACAACGGCTGCGACACGCGCAACGACATCCTGCACCGCGATCTGACGCTGGTGACCATGAAGCGGAACTCGTGCATAGTCCTGACCGGCGAGCTGAAGGATCCGTACACCAACCGGACCATCCGCTTCGACCGTTCACGGGCCGCGGACGCCGTCCAGATCGACCATGTGGTGGCGCTGGCGGACGCCTGGCGGACCGGGGCCGCCTTCTGGTCGCCGGACAAGCGCCTGGCATTCGCGAACGACCCGGAGAACCTGCTCGCGGTCAACGGTCCGACGAACCAGGACAAAAGCGACGACGACGCCTCGCAGTGGCTACCCCCGAACCGGGGATACCGCTGCCGGTACGTGGCCCGGCAGATCGGAGTGAAGGCCCGCTACGGACTGTGGGTGGATGCGACCGAGCGGGAAGCAATGATCAGAATACTGAGCGGGTGCCTGACCCAGCCCGTGCTCGGCACCACGCAGACCCACTGACGATCAACCGGCGCCGACCACCCACCGGCCGACCCACCAGCCGGTCCAGCCGCAC
>NZ_CAAAFT010000022.1:0-3682 GCF_900634765.1 Candidatus Protofrankia californiensis
GCCATCGGCATAGTTGATCACATGGTGTGGCGAGTGAACGCGGCTGCCTGCCGGATCCTCGGCCGTAGCGAGGCGGAACTGCTCGACACAACCTGGGACAGGTTGATCCATCCGGACGACCGGAAGAAGCGGCTGAACGACGCCCGACACCTCGTGAGCGACGATCGGACCGACTACCAGGACGTGATCCGGTTCGTCCGCCCGGACGGCTCGGTGGTTCACGTGCTGGCCACCACGACGATCCTGCGAGACCACCCCGACGGGGAGCCCTACTATCTCAGCCAGTTCCAGGACGTCACCCAGGAAGTGACCACCCACCACTACCTGCGGTTGTTGCTGGAGAACACCCCGGTGACGTTGTTCCTGATGGACCGGACCGGACGCATCAGGTTCGCCGGGGGCGAGGTGAACGTCAGCCGGGTGAACACCACACGGCTGTCGGTCTTCGAAACGTTCGAGGACATGCCGATCCTGTCCCTGGCCCGTAGGGCGCTGTCCGGCGAGCGCGTGTCAGGTGTCGTCGAGGCGCGTGGACGCCGCTACGACGCCCACGTGGTGCCGATACTCGCCGCGGACGGCACCGTGATGTCAGTGGCGATGGTTGCCACCGACGTCACCGAGCGCGAACAGGCGCTGGAGGAGCTGCGAGCCCGCTCGGCCGAACAGGCTATCGTGGCGGACCTGGGTCGGCAGGCCCTGAACAGTCCTGATCCGGAGCCGTTGTGGCGCGCCGCCGCAGAAATGATCTCTGATCACCTGCACGCGGACGCCGTCACCGTGCACGAACTGCACCTCGGTCATACCGGTCATACCGGTATGACCAGGCCACACCTGGCCGCAGCCATCGGAACACCACCCGAACCCGGCATCCTGGTCACGTCAGCGCTTGCGGCCCGCGGCCCCGTCCACGCCGACAACCTCCCCGGCCCCGGCCCGCAGGATTCGCCAGACCAGTGGGGGTCATCGGACCAGCGGAGTTCGCACGACCCGCAGGGTTCACCGGACCCGCAGGACGACAACCAGAGGCCGCGCTCCGGCGGGCTGCGCTGTGGGCTCGCGATCCCGATCGGCCAGCCCGACAACCCCACCGCGATCCTCACGATCTATCGTGCCGCACCGACCACGTCCGGCTCCCCGACCCCGGACACCCCCTCCCCGGCCCCGGCCCCGGACACACCGATGAGATCGATCACGTCCACGTCGGGCTCCGCAGGCACGTCCGGTCCCAGCTCGTTCACCGAGCGCGAGGCCGAGTTCGTGCAGGCGGTCGCGACCGTCCTCAGCGCGGCAGCCGTCCGGTTCCAGATCGAACGCGACGCCCACCACCGTGCCCTGCACGACGGGCTTACCGGGTTGGCCAACCGCACCGCGCTGTTCGAGCACCTCGGTCAGACGCTGAACCACGACCACGGTCAGACACCGAACCACGACCACCAGCACCGGACCGGAATCCTGTTCGTCGACCTCGACGGATTCAAGAACGTCAACGACTCGTTGGGCCACCACACCGGCGACCGGCTTCTGTGTGAGGTCGCCACTCGCCTGCGCAACGCCGTCCGGCCCGGCGACACCGTCGCCCGTCTCTCAGGCGACGAGTTCGCCGTCGTCTGCGAAGAGATCACGACCGAACCCGCCCTGCGCGCCATCGCCGAGCGGGTCGTGACCGCCCTCTCCAAACCCGTGATCCTCGACGGACGTCACGTCACCGTCACCGCCAGTGTGGGCGTCGCCCTGTCCGGACCCGACATCCCAGACCCCGACGGCCTGCTGCGGGCCGCCGACATCGCCATGTACGGTGCCAAACACCAGGGCCGCGGCCGTTACCTCCTGTTCGACGAGACCATGCGCAGCGAGGCCCTCGACCGGCTCACCACCGAAAACGACCTCCGCCACGCCCTCACCACGAACGATCTCCGCCTGCACTACCAACCTGTCATCAACGCCGACGGCAACGTCGTGGGCGCCGAAGCCCTCCTCCGCTGGCAGCATCCCGAACGCGGGCTGCTGTACCCCGAGGCGTTCCTCCCCCTCGCCGAGGAAACCGGGATAATCGTTTCGCTGGGTCGGTGGGTCCTGCACACCGCCTGCCACGCCGCCGCCAGCTGGACGCCGGGCCCGCCGCCGGCCTGCCCGCCACACATCAGCGTCAACGTCTCCGCCCGCCAGCTCACCGACCCCCATTTCCTGCCCGACCTCGCAGCGCTCCTGCGAACCACCAACGCCGACCACCGTTACCAGCTCTGCCTCGAAATCACCGAAAACACCCTCATCGACGACAGCAGCACCGTCAGCGCCACCCTGCAGGCCGCACACGCCCTCGGTGTCACCCTCTACATCGACGACTTCGGCTCCGGTCATTCCTCCCTCACCCGGCTGCACCGCCTTCCGCTCGATGGCCTCAAAATCGACCGCCGATTCATCAGCAGAATGACCGAGGATCCCGCCGACCACGCCATCGTCGCCGCCGTCATCCATCTGGCCCACATCCTCGGCCTGACCGCCATAGCGGAGGGAGTCGAAACCTCCGAACAGCTCGCTGCACTCACCGACCTACGTTGTGACCTTGTTCAGGGCTACCACCTCGCCCGCCCCGAGCCGCATCTGCCCACCCTGCAACCGACCGCCACCGCCTGCCGACCCTGACGGGCCCGAACCTGGCCGCCGGCCAGGGCGTCGATCACATCTGCTCGGGTGCGGTTATGCCGAGCAGCTCCAGCCCGGTCGCAAGGGTACGACGGGTCAGGTCGCACAGGGCGACCCGGCTGGTGCGGACCGGCTCCTCGGAGCGGAGGATGGGGCATTTCTCATAAAAGGCGGTGAAGGAGGTCGCAAGACCGAAAAGATAGCCCGCCAGCCGATGGAACTCGAGCGAGTCGGCAATTTCGTTCACCACGTCGCCGAAGCTGAGCAGCTGGACAGCGAGGTGACGTTCCTCGGGCTCGCGGATCCGGATGTCGGCGGCGGCGACCGGATACGTCAGCCCCGCCCGACGGAACACCGAACAGATCCTTGCGTGGGCGTACTGCAGGTAGGGAGCCGTATTACCGTCGAAAGCCAACATGCGGTCAAGGTCGAAGATGTAGTCCTTCGACCGGTCGGTCGACAGGTCCGCGTACTTCACAGCACCGATCCCGATCGCCCGGGCGACTTCTGAACGTGTCTGCACGTCAAGAGCCGGGTTCTTCACGGCGATGACGTCGGCTGCCCGGGAAACGGCCTCGTCCAACAGGGCGACGAGCTTCACGGAGTCACCCGCCCGGGTCCGGAGCATCTTGCCGTCGGCACCCAGAATCGATCCGTGACCGATATGCTCGGCCCGCACGGGCGGGACCAGCCAACCGGCCTCGCGAGCCACCTCGTAAATCATCTCAAAATGTTGGTACTGCGGCAGCCCCACTACATAGAGCAGCCGGGTCGCGTGCAGGCTGCGAATCCGATGGCGAATCGTCGCGAGATCGGTGGTCGCATACCCGTAACCACCGTCTCGTTTACGCACGATGAGCGGCAGTGGCTCACCGTCCCGATTCTTGAATCCTTCCGGGAAGGCGCACAGAGCTCCGTCACTCAACCGGAGCAGCCCCAGCTCGGCGAGCTCGTCGACAACCGGAACCAGCTGGTCGTTGTAGGAACTCTCCCCGAGAAAGTCCGCTTCGGTCAGGAGCACGCCGAGCTGGGAGTAGAC
>NZ_CAAAFT010000022.1:3707-11283 GCF_900634765.1 Candidatus Protofrankia californiensis
CCCGAGAAAGTCCGCTTCGGTCAGGAGCACGCCGAGCTGGGAGTAGACGGTCAGAAAATATTTCTTGGACTCGCCGACCAGGACGTGCCAGAGACGGCGTGTCGTCGGATCGCCCGCCTGGAGCTGGACGACCCTGAGCCTCGAACGCTCCTTGAACGCATCGTCCGCGTCAAATTTCACACGTGCAGCCTTGTAGAAGGCGTTGAGGTCGCCGACGGAAAGCTCATGGGCGGCCTCGGACTCGCCGACGTCGAGCAGATGCTCGACAAGCATTCCAAACGGTGTGCCCCAGTCCCCGATGTGATTCTGACGTATGACCGAATGACCCATCCAGCCCAGCAGCCGCACCGCCGCGTCGCCTATGATCGTCGACCGGAGATGACCGACGTGCATCTCTTTGGCGGCGTTCGGCCCGGAATAGTCGATGACGACCACCTCGGGCGAAGACACGGAAGCGACACCCAGGCGCTTGTCGGCAAGTATTCCCTCGAGCAGGCGCTCCAGTGCGGACTCGGCCAGGTGCAGGTTGATGAACCCCGGCCCGGCCACCTCGACCGTGTCACACAGATCGTCGAGCTCGGCGACCCTTGTCACCTCGGCGGCGATTTCACGCGGGTTGCGGCGGAGGCGGCGGGCCAGCGAGAGGGCCGCGTCCGCCTGGTAGTCCGCCCGCTGCGACCGCCGGATGGCGGGGTCGACCTGTTCACCGGCGACGGCCGCGAAGGCCGCACCCAACCGCTCGTCGAGAAGACGTTCCAAGCTCGTCACGTTCGTGAATCTACCGACTCGGCAACCGGAGCCGACCGCTGTCCGCAGCCGCGCCCCAACCGTCTCCACCGCATGCTCGTCAGCCAGGCCTGCGATGTCCACTTCGAGGAGGTCGAGCGCTCCCGGATGCGGATCTCAACCACGCCCTCGGCGAGACGGCGGCAGGCGACGACCGGGACAGGGCATCCGATCAAATCAGCGCCGGCAAACTTGACACTAACTGATCAAGGACGGTCGTCGACCGGTCTGGGACGCCGCGGGAAGGAGCCAGATGCCCGGTGACCTGCCCCACCACCGCGGAAAAGGGCTACCCCCGCCTTAGCAGACAGTCCGGGAGGCATCCCGATGGACAAAGAGATCTTGCTCCTGCGGGTTGTAGGGGTCAGGTACGCATGAGCAATCGACCGTGTATTTGAGCAGTACATGAGCAGCGGTCAGGTTTATCTGAGCAGTCGCCACCGTCGGTGACGTTCGGTGGTGTGGTCTGTGGCCCGCGAGTCAGGTGTGTCGGGATCTGTAGGGGGGCGACCGGAATACGGCCGGAAGCCGCTATGGCGATCTTCGGCGGGGTGTTACTCGTCGGTGATGAGGTGGTTGAGGGCGCGGATCTTGTCGTCTTCGGTGGGTTGGGTATAGATCCGGACGGTTTCGAGGCGGGCGTGGCCGAGGAGTTCGGCGACGGTGACGAGGTCGGTGCCGCCGCGCACGAGGCTGGTGGCGAAGGTGTGGCGCAGGGTGTGGGCGGTGGTCTTCTCGTCGAGGCCCGCGGCGACCAGCCACCTCGACGCGCTGCGCCCCCTGGCGCAGGAGGCGCCGTGAGCCAGGTGGACACGTGCTCAAGGTGGCGCCGCGACGGCCAGCCCTGTCAGCGGGACGCTGCGGAATGGCCCGGACAGCGGCAGCGCTCAACCCTGCGTTCCCGGGTCGGCGATTCCGACGCCGGCGACGCTCGGACGCGACCGGGCGCAGCAGCAAACCTGTCTGGTCGGCGCAGAAAAATCTGTCCCCGTCACAGTAGACATCGGGGCGCTCCATGGGTAGAGTTCCTGTCGTAGCCAAAGGAGTCCGCGATCGCGGCAGACATGAACTGGCGCGAGCAGTACGGCAGCCCGGAGAGGTCGCCGAGCACCACCGCAGAAGTTCAGCAGTGCCCCGCCAGGTAACGCACAAGGAGAGAGGAGCAGACACCATCAGGATCGCCCGAGCGATGGTCTAGCTCGCTCGGCTACCGCAGGTCCCGGATTGGAAGGTGGTCCCCGGTCACGCATACGCGATCCCCCGCGCCCCCGCCCTCTCGGGCTGCGACGCGGAATCAGGAACCCGGCGCATCTGGCCGGTAGATGGTGTTGAACCCTCGGGGCCCTGGTGCCGTATGGCACCAGGGCCCCGCGATGTGTCCCCGAGAGGTGCGATGACCCCCGGAACCACACGCAAACCGGCCGACAGACTCGACGACGACGACTACCCCGCCTACACCGTGGGCCGCGCAGCGGAGATGCTCGGCACCACGCCCGCCTTTCTGCGGGCCCTCGGCGAAGCCCGCCTGATCACTCCCCTGCGCTCTGAAGGCGGCCACCGCCGCTACTCCCGGTACCAGCTGCGCATCGCCGCCCGCGTCCGCGAACTCGTCGACCAGGGCACCGCGATCGAGGCCGCCTGCCGCATCGTCATCCTCGAAGACCAACTCGTAGAAGCCCAGCAGCTCAACGAGGAACTGCGCCAACGGGCATCCGGCCCGCCGCCCGACGAGCCGTCCTGACGGGCAGACGACAGGAAAGCGATCCGGCCGGGATCGCGGGCCCCACCCCCGGGTCGCGGCGGCGGAATTGGCGCCGCCGTCGGCCGGCGCACCCGCTACGAACTCGCCGACGCCCGGCTCGGCCGGGCCATCGACGAACTGCGCGCCGCGGTCGTCGCCCTCGGACACGGCGACGCCTGCCCGTACGCGGCGAAGAAGGGCTGCTGCTGACATGACCACCCCGCTACCACTCGGTCCGGCCCCGACCCGCCGCGATGTCCTCGCCCGCCGCGTCCGGCTCCTGGTCACCGCCGCCATCACCTACAACGTCGTCGAAGCCGCCGTCGCGCTGACACTGGGCGCCGCCGCCTCGTCCACCGCGCTGATCGGTTTCGGGTTGGACTCGGTCATCGAGGTGTCCTCCGCCGCCGCCGTCGCCTGGCAGTTCTCCGCCACCGACCACGAGGCCCGGCAAGCCCGGGAACGCACCACCCTGCGGATCATCGCCGTGTCGTTCGTCGCGCTCGCCACCTACATCACCGTCGACGCCGTCCGGGCCCTGACCAGCACGGGTGACGCGCACAGCTCGGTGCCCGGGATCGCGCTCGCCGCCGTCTCGCTGGTCGTCATGCCGTTCCTGTCCGCCGCGCAACGCCGCGCCGGCCGCGAACTCGGCTCGGCATCCGCGGTCGCCGACTCCAAGCAGACCCTGCTCTGCACCTACCTGTCCGCCATCCTGCTCGCCGGCCTGCTCCTGAACGCCGCCCTCGGCTGGCCCTGGGCCGACCCGGTCGCCGCACTCGTCATCGCCGCCATCGCGGTGAAAGAAGGCCGCGACGCCTGGCGAGGCGACACCTGCTGCCCCACCCCGCTCGCCCGACCCCGCTCGACCGAGACCGACGCCTGCGGATGCGCACCCGGCTGCACCTGCGGATTCGCATGACCCCAATTACGGAAGCCGGGGTCTGCCCAAGAAACGGTGTAACGGACAGCAATGTTCAAGCGTCTCTGCAGGTCACGGCCTTACTCTGGAGATTACCGATCAAGATCCCCTGACACTCCCGAAGCCGGGTCGAACGGTGCCGTGGTAGGTCGCCGTCTATGCGTTTCGGTCGGCTTTCGGGACGGGTGCGATGGTGTCAGCCAGGGTTTGGGCGAGCCAGTGTTCGTATTCGTCGTGTGACCACCGCCGGTCGCCGACGAGTAGGTCGTAGACCTCGGGCGAGATGAGAGCCCAGACGATGTCACGGGCCCGGTCCGGGTCGAGGCCGGCGCGCAGACCGCCGGTGTCGGCGAGATGGTGGACGAGGCGACTGGTGCCGGCCAGCCGCTCGGCGTCCACGGTGCCGATCAGCCCCTGAAGGTCGCGATCGCCGCTGTGGGCGGCCGCGCGGAGCCTGGACTGCAACGGACCGAGACGTTCGGCGAGATGCCGGGCCAGCGCGGCGTAGCGGGCGAGTTTCTCCCGGGGGTCGACCGCCGCAAGGATGGCCTGGATCTCCGGACGGTCGGCGAGGGCCTGCGGCTCGTCGTCGCCGGCGAGCGTGACGTCGTAGACGTCCTTGATGAGCGCAGCCCTGGTGCCGAACGTCTTGTAGAGGGTCTCGACGGAGACCCGGGCGTGGGCGGCGATGTCGCGCATGCTGACCGCCGTGGGGCCTCGCTCGATGATCAGTTCGCGCGCCGCCTCCAGGACCCGGCGTTGCGTGGCGCGTGCCTGCTCGACACGGCCAGCATTGTCGTATGGCCGACGCGGCATTAGTTACCAACTCACTGTATTGGATACTCGCCCCATGGAAAGAATGCTAGCGGAGACCAACCGCACGCTGTGCGCGAGGGCTGTGGAGATCATGGCTCTCGACGAGATCGACGAGTTCACCCGCCTCATACACCCGGACGCGGTCAACCGGGAGGCCGACGCCGAGCCGCCGGCGTGCCGGGGGCGGGGGCCGGCAGCCTTCCACGCCTCGGCGCGCTGGCTGCAGGACGCGTACGCCGACCTGCGATGGGAGATCCACGACGTCGTCGCCGACACGGACCTGGTCACGGTGCACTGCACGATGTCGGGCCGGCATGTGGGCACCTTCGTGACGTACGACAAGCAGGGCCGGGTCGCGGACGTGTTCCCACCCACCGGCAAGACGTTCGCGACGACGCAGACCCACTGCTTCCGGGTGGCCGACGGCCAGGTTGTCGAGCACTGGGCCAACCGCGACGACCTGGGCACGGCTCGCCAACTTGGCTGGCTGCCGCCCACGCCGCCCTACCTGATGCGGATGGCGCGGGAGAAGCGTCGCGTACGTCGCTCCCAGGCGAGAAACGCATGAGCGAGCCACACATCGAGCCACTGGCCGAGCCATCGGTCGTCGAACCGTTGCTCGACGGGTATCTGCGGTGGTGCGTCGAGCGGATGACGGCCACGAACGGCGTCCACTTTGACGACCCGGACGAGGTTGTCGCGCAATACCAGCGGTCGTTCCGTGACGAGCTGCCCAACCTGCTCAGCCCACGCGGTCGCCTGCTGGTTGCCCGGATCGGTGAGGACGCGGTGGGCGTGGGTGCGCTCAAGCCGGTGGACGCCGTTACCACCGAGATCAAACGGATGTACGTCGATCCTTCGACCCGCGGTCGGGGGATCGGCCGCGCTCTCCTCCGACGGCTCCTCGCCGATGCACGGGAGGAGGGATTCCGCCTCGCCCGGTTGGAAACCGCCAACTATATGGTCGAGGCCCATGCCCTCTACCGCTCGCTCGGTTTTCGTGACAGCGCGGTGTTCGACCATGCGGAAACGGCGATGTCCGAGGGGATCGAACGCTTCATGTACTTCATGGAACTGCCGCTGGTCCCGCCACGGAGGCTTATTCAGAACTCCCCGTCCAGATGATCTAGATCATGCATCGTCGCCGGTCAGGACGCTACTACAGATCTCGATCGAGGAGTTTTGAATAACCCTCATGAATAGCGGGCACCGTTGCTACTTGGGCAGTCACCGACGGTGACGACACCGGTATGGTCTCGGTACGACGGGGCTCGGCGCGTCTGGCTCTCGCTACAAACATTGATACGGTCATCCGCTGTCCGGCCTCACGTCTGCGACGTGACCGAGTGACCCGATATTTATAGTGACCCGGGTATTTATGAGGTTGAGGCAACCGTGATGATAGCGCACGACCTTATCGATAAGGCTGCCGATCTGGCTGCCCAGGTCAGCCAGATGTTCCAGGGTGGTGAGGAGTAGCAAGGCCGGCTGGCCGTTCGGCTCGAACTGCTGGATGCCGCTGTTCTACCCGGCCCTGTCCGGTCGGCAGGTGTTCGCGCACCCGGCTGAATAATGGCCCGAGGACTTGGACCTCGGGCAGTGCGAGAAAATATGGCCGCGCCGCTTTTGACCTGCTGGAGCACCAGTCAGCGAGTCACACGTCCCGTTTCGATCAAGAAATTGAGTACGAAAGCGGCTGCTATCACGACCGCTTATTCCCTCAATTTCATGATCCCACGATATTCGATCATGGGACGCTGACCCACCTGCTGGACGGGGTGTTGTTGACAAGGGGATGTGGCGCCGCCAGGTACCGGGGTCCGTCATCCCTGGTGTACAGGGAGTACAGGACATCGGCGTCGACCCTGCAGGACTGGCGGGCCTGTCCATCTCTGACATGCAGGGAGTGCAGCGCGCCAGCGCGTGTATCAGGGACTGCCCGAGTCGTCAGTAGACATCCATGGCGATGATCGTCCGAAGTATCCGCGGGAAGCCGACCAAAGGTCGGCGACCAGCACCAGCCACCCCGGCCGAACGAAGCTCCGCATCGGACCCGAGCGCCATCCCCAAGCCGCCCCCAACCACAGGAACGTGGGGGTTCGGGGGGCTCGGCCCCCCGATAGACATCGCGGCCCACCGGGAAGCCGACCAAAGGTCGGCGACCAGCACCAGCCAGCTCGTGGGCGAGGGGGGAGTTGAACCCCCACGTCCGTTAGGACACACGGACCTGAACCGTGCGCGTCTGCCATTCCGCCACTCGCCCGAGTGCGACTATCACGCTATCACGCGATCCACACCGCCCGAGCCGTGGGCGGCGCTCAACCGGAAGCATACGATCTCAGTGCCGGTAGAAGGCCGGGGGGAGGAGGGGAGGCCGAGATGGGCGTGCTACAGCGCTTCGAGCGTCGCTTGGGCGGCCTCGTCGAGGGCGCGTTCGCCAAGGTCTTCAAAGGAGGCGTCGAGCCGGTCGAGATCGCAAGCGCGCTGGCTCGAGAGACCGACGACCGGCGCGCGACCAGTTCGAACCGGGTGCTTGTTCCCAACGAGTTCGCGGTCGAGCTTGCCAGTAGCGACTTCGCCCGGCTTGCCCCTTACACTCGGGCACTTTGTGACGAGCTGGCCGAGATGGTCCGCGAGCATGCCGCCGAGCAGCGGTACACGTTCGTCGGGCCGGTCGGTGTGCGGCTCGCCGAGGCCGAGGATCTCGATGTCGGGGTGTTCCGCATCCGTAGCAGCGTCGCCGCGGCCGACCCGGGCGCGGTGGCGGGTAGACGCCCTGTGGGACGACCCCGGCCGACGGCGCCGGGAGCGCCCCGTCTCGTCATCTCCACCAAGCCTGGGCCTGACAGCCGGGCTGGTGGGGAGGAGCGTGAGTATCCGCTGGACAGCGAGGTCACGGTCATCGGTCGCAGTGTCGAATGTGATATCCGTCTCAATGACACCGGGGTATCCCGCCGGCACGGCGAAGTACGTCGGATGCCCGACGGGCAGTTCGTCTACATCGATCATGGCTCGACCAACGGGAGCATCGTCAACGGCCGTGCCGCCAGCCAGGTGAAGCTCATGAACGGCGACCAGATCGAACTGGGCGCGACGATCCTGGCCTTCCGGCGGGACGATCCGCGAGGTGCCGACAGGGGACGGGCCCCCGGACGTGTTCCAGTGGGCGCGCCAGGCCCGGGCGGTGTACCGGCGGGCCCCGCAGGTGCATACCCCCCCGCTCCTGCGCCACCGGCCGCACCCGTCGACCCGCGGACACGATCAGCCGATCCCCGCCGGGGTGACCCGCGCCACGGCGTCCCCCCCGGTGG
>NZ_CAAAFT010000023.1:0-2661 GCF_900634765.1 Candidatus Protofrankia californiensis
AGGATGACTTCGCATCCGCGAGACATGCAAGACTCGTCCCCCATGACGGCCAGTGGTTCGTCGAAGATCTGGGCTCGACCAACGGTACTTACCTCGACCGCACGAAAGTGACCAGTCCCATGCCGGTTCCTCTCGGCGCGCCGGTCAGGATCGGAAAAACCGTCCTGGAGCTTCACCGGTGAGCCTTAGGCTTCACTACGCCGTTCGCTCGGACGTCGGCCACGTCCGGGAAGGCAACGAAGATTCCGCCTACGCGGGCGCACGGCTACTGGCCGTAGCCGACGGCATGGGCGGTCACGCTGCCGGGGAGGTCGCATCCTCCACCGTGATCTCCCAACTGGCCAATCTGGACGACGACATCGCCAGCGGCGCGATCCTGGAGGCACTGGCCGACTCGGTGCACCAGGCCAATGCTCAGCTACGCGAGATGTCCATCGAAGACGGATCGCTGGAAGGCATGGGCACCACGGTCACCGCCCTGTTGCTTGCGGGGACTCATCTCGGTGTGCTGCACGTCGGTGACTCCCGGGCATACCTGCTGCGGCACGAGGTCCTCAACCAGGTAACCCACGATCACACACTGGTACAGGATCTCGTCGACCAGGGACGGATCACGGCCGAGCAGGCCAACACGCATCCACAACGGTCGTTACTGATGCGTGCTCTGGACGGCCGCGACGTCGAACCGGACCTGTCCATCCGGGAGGCGGTCCCCGACGACCGCTACCTGCTGTGTACCGACGGGCTGTCCGGGGTCGTGACCGAGATCACCATCCACGAGGCGCTGCTGCTGCCGACCCCGCAGGAAGCCGTTGACCGGCTGGTCGAACTCGCGCTCAAGGGCGGCGGCCCGGACAACATCACCGTCGTTGTCGCCGATGTCGTGGACTCCGACGTCGGCGACGACGACCGTCCGCTGGTGGCTGGCGCCGCGGCGGAGAAGGAGATCGTGCCGGGGGCCGCGTCCGCGCGTACCGGTCCGAACCCCCGGTACGGTGACCAGCAGGACTCGCCGGCTGCCAAGGGTGCGCGGATCGGCCGGCACGGTCTCGCGCTGCGCAACCAGGACCCCGACGACCTGGTCGACGAGGAGTCATCAGCACCCGCCCGGCGATCGCCGCCCCGGCCGGCGTTCATCATCCTGTTCACAGTGATCGTCTTGACCGTCGCGACCGCCTGGGGCTGGTTCTACATCCACAGCCGGTACTACGTCGCTGTTGACGACCACCAGGTTGCGATCTTCGAAGGTGTCGAGGGAAGTATCGCCGGGATATCCCTGCACCGGCTCAAGAAGCATGCTATGCCGCTGAACGAGCTCAACGATGATGGGCGCCAGCGGGTGGCGGAAGGCTACTCGGCCAACAGCCTCACAGAGGCTCAGGAGTATGTCGACCGGCTGCGAGAGAAGTTCTTGGACGCCGCGAGCCCGACCCAGTCCATCACGACACCGACGGCGGCACCGGCGCCACTGACGGCGACGGCGACGGCGGGCGCAGGCTCCGTCGAGGAAACGACCACCGGGGACACCCAGAACACCCTGGGCGGTGTTGCCACCACGCCACCGCCCTGCGCCACCACCCCGGTCCCGAACTGCGTCCCGTCGCTCCCGTCAGTCTCGACGCCTGGATGACGCCCACAGGATGACTGTTCTCCCCCCGCTTCGCGGCAAGGCGGTCGACCTCACGGGAACCTTCGCCCGGTTCCCGGTACCGGCCGGTGTCGATCTGCCGCCGTACCGTCGGCGGGAACTCTCGCTGCTGTTGTTCGCCGGCCTGCTCGCCACCGCCGCCCTGGCAGCCGTTGTACTCGCCATCGACGGGAACATCACCCTGTCGGTGTTCGCCTACGGCCTGGGCTTCAGCGCGCTGTGGGGGATGGCGCACCTCGCGGTACGCCGGTTCGCCCCGGCCGCCGACCCGATACTGCTGCCGCTGGTTGCGGCCCTCAACGGCCTCGGCCTCGTCATGATCTATCGGTTGGACCTGGCCAAGATAAACGCTGCCGAGAAAGCCGGCAAGAAGATCCCACCCGGCGTCGCCCCATTGCAGATGGTGTGGACGCTGCTCGCGCTCGTTGTCTTCGTCCTGGTACTGGCGATCATCCGTGACCACAAGGAGCTGTCGCGCTACGCCTACACGGCGGGATTGATCGGCCTGGTCTTCCTGCTGCTGCCCGCGATGCCGCTGGTCGGCGCAACCATCAACGGCGCCCGGCTGTGGCTGCGGGTCGGCCCGTTCACCTTCCAGCCCAGCGAGATCTCGAAGATCATTCTTATGATCTTCTTCGCCGGCTACCTGGTGAACAAGCGTGAGGTCCTCTCCGTGGTCTCCCGGTCCTTCCTCGGGATGCACTTCCCGCGCGCCCGGGACCTCGGGCCGGTTCTCGTCGCCTGGCTCGCCAGCCTCGGCGTCCTCATCATCGAGAAGGACCTCGGTTCGTCACTGCTCTTCTTCGGCATGTTCCTGGTGATCCTCTATGTCGCGACCGAACGGGCGTCCTGGGTCGTCATCGGGCTCGGCCTGTTCTCGCTCGGCGCGGTGATCTCCTATCAGCTGTTCGGGCATGTCCAGGTCCGGGTGGACGGCTGGTTACACGCATTCGACGGCGACAACCCCACGAGCACCTCGTTCCAGCTGGTGCAGGGTCTGTTCGGGTTCGCGG
>NZ_CAAAFT010000023.1:2686-4455 GCF_900634765.1 Candidatus Protofrankia californiensis
GCGACAACCCCACGAGCACCTCGTTCCAGCTGGTGCAGGGTCTGTTCGGGTTCGCGGCTGGCGGGGTCACCGGTACCGGACTCGGGCAGGGCAGTCCGCAACGGGTTCCCTTCGCCAACACCGACTTCATCGTCGCGAGCATCGGCGAGGAACTCGGCCTCGCTGGGATCATGGCGATCCTCGTCATCTACGGGCTGGTCGTGATGCGCGGCCTGCGAACCGCGCTCGGCGCCCGTGACCCGTTCGGCAAGATGCTCGCGGCAGGACTTGCCGCCTCGTTGGCTCTGCAGGTGTTCGTGCAGGTCGGCGGTGTCATGCGGCTCATCCCACTGACCGGCCTGACCCTGCCCTTCATTTCCTACGGAGGCTCCTCGATCGTCTCGAACGCAGCCATCATCGCGCTGCTGCTGCGGATCAGCGACTCCTACCGCCGGCCCGACCCGGCCACGCCGGCCGCGCCGCTGTTCGACCCGAACGCCGTCGCCGACAGCCCGACACAGGTGGTGCGGACGACGTGAACTCGCCCATCCGCAAGGTCGCTGTCGCGTGCCTGGTGCTGTTCGCGGCGCTGCTGGTCAATGCCAACTGGCTACAGGCCAAGAAGGCCGACGGACTGCGTCACGAGCCGAACAACGCCCGCCAGATCACCGAGCGGCTCGAACGGGAGCGGGGTTGGATCGCCGTGGCCGGCGGGCAGGCGATCGCAAGCTCGGTACCGTCCGACGACGAGTACAAGTACCAGCGGCAGTATCCGGCCACGAAGCTGTACGCCGCCATCGCCGGCTACTACGGTCTGTACACCTCCGCGGGCCTGGAGCGGTCCCAGAACGACTTCCTCTCCGGCGAGGACCAGCGCCTGTTCGTCTCCAAGGTTTCCGACCTGGTGACCGGACGCCAACAACGGGGTGGGAGTATCGTCACCACGCTGGTACCCCGGATCCAGCAGGTCGCGACCACCGCGCTCGGCAACCGTAAGGGGGCGGTCGTGGCGCTCGACCCGAAGACCGGCGAAATCCTTGCGATGGTGACCAGCCCCACCTACGACCCGACACCGCTGGCCAGCCACGACGAGACCACGGCCAGCAAGGCCGCCCAGACGCTCAACACCGACCCGGACAAGCCACTGCTCAACCGCGCGACCCAGGAAACCTATCCACCCGGTTCCACCTTCAAGGTGATCACGGCGGCGGCCGCGCTCAACGCCGGCCACCAGCTCGAGGAACGCATCGCCGCGCCCGACCAGCTCCCCCTGCCGCAGAGCAGGACCGTACTGCCGAACTTCGGCGGCGAACGCTGCGGGGACGGCAGGACCGACACGCTGATCCACGCTCTGACGATCTCCTGCAACACCGCGTTCGCCCAGCTCGGCATCGATCTCACCGACGACGCCCTGCGCGCACAGGCCGAGGCGTTCGGTTTCAACTCCACCGTGCCCGACTTTCCTCTGGCGCAGGTGCCCAGCGTGTACCCGACCCAGCCGCTCGACGGGGCGCAGACCGCGCAGTCCGCCATCGGGCAGTTCGACGACCGGGTCACCCCGTTGCAGATGGCCCAGGTCGCCGCCGCCGTTGGCAACAACGGGGTCATGATGCGGCCGTACGTCGTCTCCGAACTGCTCGGCCCCGACCTCAAGGCGATCAGCCGCACCGAACCGGAGGTCTACAAACGGCCCGTCAGCGCGGATGTCGCCGCCAAACTGAACACGATGATGCAGAGCGTGGTGAGCAACGGCACCGGTACCAAGGCGCGGATCCCCGGTGTCGCCGTTG
>NZ_CAAAFT010000023.1:4541-8633 GCF_900634765.1 Candidatus Protofrankia californiensis
CAACCCGAGCGTGGCCGTCGCGGTCGTGGTCGAGGACGGTGGCGGCGAGTTCGGTACCGGTGGCGCGGTTGCCGCTCCGGTCGCCCAGCAGGTCATGAAGGCCGCATTGGACGTCCGGCGGTGACAGGCCCGCCGCCCCCGGGCGTCCCAGTACCGGGCATCCCAGTACCGGGCATCCCGACACCAGGCGTTCCAGTACCAGGCGTTCCAGCGCCGGACGCCCGGTCCGCGGCGCCGCCCGCCGGACCGGGCGCGTCACCGGCTGCCGCGCAGCCGTTCGGCACCTCACCGAAGGGCATCGTTCTCGACGGCCGGTACCTCCTCGAGGGACGCATCGCCACCGGCGGGATGGGTGAGGTGTGGCGGGGCCTCGACCGCACGCTTGGACGTCCCGTCGCCGTTAAGCTGCTGCGTCCGGAGTACGCCAGCGACGAACTGTTCCTGGTCCGCTTCCGCGGCGAGGCGCGGCACGCCGCCCGAGTGGCGCATCCGGGCGTGGCATCCGTCTACGACTACGGCGAGGTCATCGCCGACGGTGACCATCCGACTGCCTACCTGGTGATGGAACTGGTCGAGGGCGAGCCCCTGTCCGCGCTGCTGCACAGGGAGAAGCGCCTGTCCCCGGAGAAGACCCTGGACGTGCTCGGGCAGGCCGCGGACGCCCTGCAGGCCGCGCACGCCCTCGGGGTCGTGCATCGGGACGTCAAACCCGGCAACCTGCTCCTGCGGACCGACGGTGCGATCAAGGTCACCGACTTCGGGATCGCGCGCGCGGTGGACGCCGCACCGCTCACCGCCACTGGGATCATGATGGGCACTGCGTATTACGTCTCCCCCGAGCAGGCCTCCGGTCGGACTGTGACCCCGGCCAGCGACGTGTACTCCCTTGGTGTGGTGGCCTACGAGTGCCTGGCCGGCCGGCGTCCCTTCGACGACCGCAACCCGATCGTGGTCGTGATGGCGCACCAGCAGGACGATCCCCCACCGCTGCCGCCCGACATCCCCGCGCCGGTGCGCAACCTCGTCCAGGCGGCGATGGCCAAGGACCCTGCCCAGCGGCCGGCATCGGCCGGTTCGTTCGCCCACACCGCCGCCACGATCCGCCGGAACCTGTGGAACGCCGACATGACCCGCCGTGCTGCCAGCCCGACGCCCGGGCCCCGGGCGGAGGCGGGTGGGAACCCCACCGCACGGCGGCCCGGGTCGCCGGGGGCACCCGCCGCGCCGGTTGCGGGCGCAGCGGCACCCGCCGAGGATCGGCCACCGTCGTGGACCCGCCGGTCCACCTGGGCCACCGGTTTCCCCGAGGACAACCGGTCGCACTGGGACGCCCAGTCACCCTGGGACGCCGGTGCCGCCCACGACGGTCGGAAGATCGACCAGGAACCGCCAGGGGGTGCGCCACCGGGCTCCTGGGGTACCCCGACCCGGGTGCCTTCGTCCGCTACCGGTTACCGGGCGGACAGTTACGAGGGCGCCGGCTACGGCAATACCGGCTACGACGGCACCGACTTCGGTACCGCCGGCCGGCCGGACGTCCAGCCGACGAACATCACCGCCCGGGCCCGGCCGCCCGGCAACCACACGGCCTCCGGCCTGCAGCCGTCGGGTGCGCGGGCGGCCCGGCGACGGCGCCCCCGCGGCCGGGCCGTAGATGCCCCAGCGTCCGCGAACAGGCGACGACTATCGCTTCTAGTACTGATAGCGCTACTGATCGCAACAGTTGCAATTACCGCACTGATCACCCGGTCGATCGCCGGGGGTAGCGGATCATCCGAAGGCGCGCCGGCCCTGACCCGGGCGGTGCACGGGCCCGGATCCGGAGGTGGCATCGTCACCGGTGACAGCACGACCGGGACCGGCGGTGTCGCGGGCGGCAACCGGGTGACCGGCGGCCCGGTTGCCGTTACGGCCACGATCGGGCCGGGCGTCCAGGAAGAGTTCGCGGGTACCAGCCCGGGAAGCGGAAAGGCGAGCACGGGTGGCAGTCGTGACTGAGGTGTTCGGAACCGAACCTCGCCTGGTGGGCGGGCGCTACGAGCTGGGCGAAGTCCTCGGATACGGCGGCATGGCCGAGGTCTACCGGGGGCGGGACGTCCGCCTCGGACGCGAGGTCGCGGTCAAGGCGCTACGGGCCGACCTCGCCCGTGACCCCACCTTCCTGGCCCGCTTCCGCCGTGAGGCGCAGTCCTCGGCCGCCCTGAACCACCCGGCGATCGTCTCGGTCTACGACACCGGCGAAGATGTGATCAGCGGCACGACCGTCCCGTACATCGTGATGGAGTACGTCGAAGGGCACACCCTGCGCGACGTGCTCCAACAGGAGGGCCGGTTCACCGAACACCGGGCCATGGAGATCACCTCCGACGTGTGCGCCGCCCTGGACTACAGCCACCGGATGGGGATCATCCACCGGGACATCAAGCCCGCGAACGTCATGCTGTGCCAGGACGGCTCGGTCAAGGTGATGGACTTCGGCATCGCTCGGGCGACCACCGCGACCACGTCCAACATGACGCAGACCGCCGCGGTGATCGGCACCGCCCAGTACCTGTCACCGGAACAGGCCCGCGGCATCCGGGTGGACGCCCGCAGCGACGTCTACTCGACGGGCGTGCTGTTCTACGAGCTGCTGACCGGGCAGCCGCCGTTCCGCGGCGACTCACCGGTGGCCGTCGCCTACCAGCACGTGCGGGAAAATCCGCAGCCGCCGTCCACCCACGACCACACCATCACGCCCGACGCCGACGCGATCGTGTTCAAGGCGATGGAGAAGGACCCCGACAACCGCTACTCCACCGCCGGGCAGATGCGTGACGACCTCGAGCGTGCCCTGGCCGGCCGTCCCATCTACGCCCCACCGATCGGGGACGACCAGCTCACCACCCGGATGGGTTCGTCCGCGGCCACGGCGGGGACACAACTGATCTCCCGGAACCGCGGCCCCCACGACGACGCCCTCGACGATCCCTACGGCCGGACCGGCGGCTACAACCGCACGGGCACCGACCGCTACGACCGTACGGGCGCCGGCGGCACGGGGGCGATCGACGACGGACCGATGCGGGAGGAGAGGCGTTCGGACGCCTGGAAGTACATCCTCGCCGGCCTGTCCGTCGTGGCGGTGTTCGTCGTCGTCACAGTGATCGCGACCAACTTCCTCGGTGGCGGCGAGAAAAGCAATGACACCACCGCCACCGACACTGCGAAGATCCCGACAACCCTCATCGGGCAGAAGTACGAGACGGCCAAGAACAGCCTGAGCTCCACGGGCTTCACCAATATCATCCCGAAATCCATAGAGAGCAACGAGCCGAAGGACCAGGTCCTCGACGTCGATCCGGCCCCGGGCAGCACGACCTCCAAGACCGCGCAGGTCACCGTCACCGTGTCGAAGGGACCGGGAGACCTCGCCGTCCCGGATGTGACGGGTCTCACCCAGGCCGCGGCCACCAGCAAACTGAAGGCGATGGGGCTTACGGTGAAGACCTCCGCCTTCGCTGAAGCGACGACCCGCAAACCCGGCGTGGTGGAGTCCACCGACCCCGCGGTGGGAACGTCGGTGATACCCGGCGACCAAGTGATCATCTATGTGGTGAGCCCGCAGGCGACCGTCCCGAACGTGACGGACCAACCCGTCGACCCAGCCAAGGCCGAGCTCGAACGCTACGGCTTCAAGGTCGTCCAGCAGTCCGTCGCAAGCAGTAAACCAACGGGCACCGTTGTCTCCCAAAACCCCGGCGGCGGCTCCGCGACCCGCGGGTCGACCGTGACGCTGTATGTCTCGCAGCAGTCCACCGCCACCGAGACGCCGACCCCGACGCCGAGCGTGACCCCGACACCGAGCAAGACACCGACGCAGACCCCGAGCCCCACCCAGAAAAGCGGCGGTCTGTTCGGATCCCCCCCCGAATAGCCACTTTTCCCTGAAAAGCCTCGGAAAAGTGGCTGTTCGGGGAACCGAACTCCTGGGCGGGGCCACCAGCCGCCAGGCCACCAGGCCCCGCCGCCAAGAAAGATCGGTCTCCGTGGACGGCTTCCGCCGTAACCGGGGAAGCCACGACAGCCGGGTCAGGCGAAAGCCGGCCGGGT
>NZ_CAAAFT010000024.1:0-4095 GCF_900634765.1 Candidatus Protofrankia californiensis
CCCGGCTGGGCGCCTCACCCGCGGTCACCGCGGGGACACACATGATCTCCCGCGGCCGCGGCCCCTACGACGACGGTCCGGACGACCCCTACGGCCGCACCGGCGGCTACGGGACGGGCGGTTACGACCGGGCCGGCTTCGGCGGCCCCGGGGGGGGCGACAGCGGGCCGCTGCCGGAGAAAAGACGTTCGGACGCCTGGAAGTACATTCTCGCCGGCCTGTCCGTGGTGGCGGTGTTCGTCGTCGTCACCATGATCGCGACCAACATGCTCGGCGGCGGGGGCGGGAACGGCGACGACACCACCGCCGACACCGCGACGATCCCGACGAACCTCATCGGGCAGAAGTTCGAGACGGCCAAGAACAGCCTGAGCTCCGCCGGCTTCACCAACATCGTCTCAAAGGTCGTCGAGAACAACGAGCCGAAGGACCTGGTGGTCGAGGTCGACCCGGCCCCGGGCACCGCCGCCTCGAAGAGCGCGCCGATCACCCTCAGCATCTCGAAGGGGCCGGGTGACCTCGCCGTTCCGGACGTGGCCGGGCTGACCCAGGCCGCGGCCACCGCCAAGCTGAAGGAGGCCGGGCTGACGGTGAAGACCTCCGCCTTCACCGACGCGACGACCCGCCGAGCCGGACTGGTCGAGTCCAGCGACCCGGCGGCAGGCACGTCGGTGGCTCCTGGTGACGATGTGATCATCTACGTGGTGAGCACGCAGGCGACCGTCCCGAACGTGACGGACCAGCCTGTCGACCCCGCCAAGTCCGAACTGGAGCGCTACGGCTTCAGGGTCGTCCAGCAGGCCGTCGCGAGCAGCAAGCCGCCGGGCACCGTCGTCTCCCAGAGCCCCGGCGGCGGCTCGGCGGCCCGCGGGTCGACCGTGACGCTCTACGTCTCCCAGCAGCAGGCCATCAACACCCAGACGCCCACACCGTCACCGAGCGCCAGCGCGACTCCGAGCAAGACACCGTCGCCGAACCCGAGCTCCACCGGCGGCGGCCTCGGCGGCCTGCTCGGCTGACGGGCCCCTGCCTGCTCTGATAGCCGGGTCAGGCGAAAGCTGCCTGGCGCAGGGTTTCGACCTCGGCCGACAGCATCGGCGCCACCGACAGCGCGGTGTCGTCCCCGCAGACCGACAGCCAGCGCGCCAGCAGCAGATGACCGCCCTGCGTGAGCACCGACTCCGGGTGGAACTGGACACCCTCCAGCGGAAGGGTCCGGTGCCGCATCGCCATGACCACACCGCTGTCGGTCCAGGCGGTGACCTCGATCTCGTCCGGCAGGGTCGCCGGGTCCACGGCGAGCGAGTGGTAGCGGGTCGCGATGAACGGTGACGGCAGGTCCGCAAGCACCCCGACCCGGCGGTGATGCACCACGGACGTCTTGCCGTGCAGCAATTCAGGAGCTCGTCCGACTGTCGCCCCGAACGCAACTCCGAGAGCCTGATGGCCCAGGCACACCCCGAGCATGGGGATGCCGGCCGCGGCGCACGCCCGCATCATCGGCACGCTGACTCCGGCCGCCTCGGGCGTACCCGGACCGGGTGACACGAGCACCCCGGCGACACCGAGGGTGGCCAGCTCGTCGACGTCGACCTCGTCGTTGCGGCGGACGACGCTGTCCGCGCCGAGCTGCCCCAGGTACTGCACCAGGTTGAACACGAACGAGTCGTAGTTGTCGACCACCAGGATTCGCATGATCCTCCTCTTAGCACCGGATCTGCCGCGGGATGCAGCCACCGGCTCGGCCGCCACATCAGCTGTCGAGCCAGCCACCGGGTCGGACCTGCCGGCAGCTGCCGGCCAGGTCAGCTGCCGGCAGCATCCCGCTCGCCGGCGGCCTGCTGCTCGGCCTTTGCCTTCTCCTCGTCGCGCAGTGCGCGGCGCAGCACCTTACCGATTCCGATCTTCGGTAGCGACTCCGTCCGGAACTCAATGATCTTCGGGACCTTGTAGGCGGAGAGACGTTCGGAACAGTACGCCCGTACTTCGTCGACGGTGAGTGACTCACCGGGCCGCAGCACCAGGAACGCCTTCACCGTCTCACCCCGGTATGCGTCCGGAACACCGATCACCGCAACCTCGGCGACTTCGGGAATCCCCGAGAGAACATCCTCGATCTCGTTCGGAGAGATGTTGAACCCACCCGCGATGATGAGCTCCTTCTTCCGGTCGACGATCTCGAACCAGCCGGCGGTGTCCATCCGGGCGACGTCACCGGTGAGCAGCCATCCGTCGTCGGTCAGCACGGCCTTGGTGGAGTCCGGATTCTCCCAGTACCCGGCGAACACCTGCGGACCCCGGACGAGCAGCTCACCAGGCTCCCCCACCGGCACTTCCTTCGAGTGGTCCTCCAATTCGACGATCTTCGCTTCCGTGGACGGGAGGGGCAGGCCGATCCAGCCGGGGCGGAGCTCCTTGCCCAACGGACCGGCATGGGTCACCGGGGACGCCTCGGTCATGCCATAGCCCTCGACGACCGGGGTACCGGTTGCGCCTTCCCAACGCTGCTGCAGTTCACCGGGCAGCTTCATCGCGCCGGAGAGGCACCCTCGGATCGAGGTCAGATCGACGCTCTTCGCCCGTGGATCGTCCAGCAACGCCCGGTAGATCGGCGGCACGCCCGGGAAGGTCGTCGGGCGATGCCTGACGATGGCGTCAAGGAGCATGGCCACGTCGAATTTCGGTATAAGCACCACATGCGCACCGATCAGCATTCCCACCGTCATGCACAGCGTCATCCCGTATGCGTGGAACATCGGCAGGACGGCGAGGACCACCTCCCGCCCGATCTGCGCGTCGGTGAACCACGCCCGGCACTGCACGGCATTCGCGACGAGATTGCGGTGGGTCAGCATCGCACCTTTGGCCGGGCCGGTCGTCCCCGTGGTGTAGAGCAGGACCGCGACATCGGATGCCGTCCCCTGGACCGAGGTCCGCACCGGGTCGGCCCGGCCGGTCCGGTACACGTCGAGGAAAGCGTGGGCACGGGCGCCCGCGGGGAGATCCGTCACGATTTCGGCGCGTTTCCGGCGAGCCTTCGCAATGGGCAGCCGCAGCAACAACCGGTCTTTTCTCGGCAGAAAGTCGGGAATCGACGTGTAGATCACCTCGCGGACCCTGGTCCGGCCGGACCGGCGGGCCGCCTCCACCACCGCGTAGGTGCGGTCCAGGCACACCACGTACTCCGCCCCGCAGTCGGAGAGCTGGTGGGTCAGCTCGGCCTCGGTATAGAGCGGGTTGGCCTCGGCCACGATCGCACCCAGCCGCAGGACGGCATAGAAGGCAATCACGTGTTGCGGGCAGTTCGGCAGGATCAGCGCCACGCGGTCACCAGCCCCGACGCCGAGCTTCGCCAGGCCGCCGGCGAATGCGTCGACCTGTTCGCGCAGCTGACCGTAGGTCAGGGTCGTCCCGAAGAAGGAGATCGCCGGGGCTAGAGGAAACCGCACGACGGCGTTCTCGAACAGCTGACCCAGCGTGATATCAGAGATCTCGACCTCGGTGGGGACACCTTCGGCGTATGACGACTGCCACGGCCTGTCAGCATAGGCGGCGGTTTCGGTCCTGGCGATCTCCCGCTTGGTTGTCGATCCACCTGGCATCGCGGGCACGCTCCTCGTCAGATTGTGGTTGGGCGTCATTCTGGCAAGGAAACGACACCGAAACAGCTCCTGGGAGACAGGATTTCTCCGATCACTCGCGAGCGGGGCGCCCAGGGCCGCCCCGGCTGTATTCGCACCAGCCGTATCCGCATCAAGCCCTACCGGCTGCTGTTACTCGGGGAGCGGAGTCACGGCACGCAGCCGGATATCACCCTGATATGCCGAGAGCCTGCTGCGCGTACCAGTATCCACCCGGCAGCCAAAGCCGTGCATATCGACATGCCGGCGGTACACCCGCGGTACAGGTCGACCCCGCCAGCGGCGTCCGACACCCGGACACGCCGGCGATACCCTGATCGCGGAAATCGTCAACAGCGGCGAACAGGGCGCACCCGCGTCCCGACCCGCCGCGGACAGACCGCGAGCCGGTTGTGAGACGGTTGTGAGCCGGCCGAGGCAGCCCGGTGCGGTGCCGGCCGAGGCAGCCCGGTGC
>NZ_CAAAFT010000024.1:4381-6569 GCF_900634765.1 Candidatus Protofrankia californiensis
CCGAGGCAGCCCGGTGCGGTGCCGGCCGAGGCAGCCCGGTGCAGTGGATGTCTACCCTGTAAAACGGGCGATCCGCACCCTGCGGCCGTTTCACAGCGGCGAGGACGACGACGCCCCGTCCATAAAGATCATAAAGTGCACCGAGGAGCTTCGAAGTGCCCGTTTCCCGGCGTCGCAAGAAGAAGTCCACCAGCGCACCGCCCCAGACCGCCCAGGTCCGCAAGCGCAAACCGCCGTCTCCGCCCTGGATGGGCGCGTTGATCCTCACACTCTTCCTGATCGGGATCGCCTGGCTGCTCGTCTACTACTTCTCCAACGGAGACATCCCCGGAATGGACAGTCTCGGTGCCTGGAACATCCTCATCGGGTTCGGTTTTGTCGTGGCCGGTCTCGGCGTGTCAACCCAGTGGCGCTAGGGCGGCCGGCTCGCGCCACCGGCCGGCCGGAACTTCCACCGGTGTCATTCATCCCCAACGGTTGTCCACAGTGTGGATATCGTTCCAGGGGGACATCCGTTCCGGGTGGACGTCACCGCAGGGGATGTCGCAGAGCACAGGGTCAGGACGCCGGGGCGGGGCCGGTGTAGCCGGCACCCTCCTCAGCCCGGATCACGTGCATGACCGCGTTGATGAGAGCCAGGTGGGTGAACGCCTGCGGAAAGTTCCCCAGATGCCGGCCGGTGCTCGGGTCGAGTTCCTCCGCATAGAGGTCCAGCGGAGAGGCGAAGCTGAGCAGGCGCTCGCAGTGCTGCCTGGCGCGGACCACCTCACCGATCTCCACCAGGGCGGAGGTCAGCCAGAACGAGCACATGAGGAAGGCGCCCTCCGTCCCGGTCAGGCCGTCGTCGGTCTCCTCCACGCGGTAGCGCAGCACCAGGCCGTCGACCGTCAGCTCGTCGGCGATCGCGAGGACCGTCGCGCGCACCCGGGGATCGCTCGGGGGCAGGAATCTCAGCAGGGGCATGAGCAGCAGCGACGCATCCAACGCCTTGGAGCCGTAGCACTGGGTGAAAACCCCGCGTTCGTCGAGACCGTTCGTGCACACGTCCGCGTGTATCTCGTCGGCGACAGCCGCCCATCGGGCCGCGGTCTTGGCATCTGCGCGCATCGCCGCCAGCCGCCGGCCCCGGTCGGCGGCAACCCAGCACATCACCTTCGACGAGGTGAAGTGCCGCAGTTCTCCGCGCACCTCCCAGATGCCGCAGTCAGGTTCCCGCCAGTGTTCGGCGGCCGTGTCCACCAGCTTGACCAGCACCGGCCACAACCGCTCCGACAGGTAGTCGCGCGACCGGGTGTGCAGATAGACCGAGTCGAGGATCGCGCCCCAGAGATCGTGTTGGCGCTGGGAGAACGCGGCGTTGCCGATCCGGACCGGAAACGCCCCCTCATAACCGGACAGATGCCCGAGGACCTGCTCGTCCAGCCGGCTCTCACCGCCGACCCCGTACATGATCTGCAGATCGTCGCCGTTCTCGCAGACGTCCGCGATGAACGAGAAGAAGTCGTTCGCCTCGTAGTCGAGACCGAGGGTGTAGAGACCCCACAGGGCGAAGGTGGAGTCACGGATCCAGCTGTACCGGTAGTCCCAGTTACGCTCACCCTGCGGCGTCTCCGGTAGGGACGTGGTGGACGCCGCGAGCAGCGCGCCGGTCGGGGCGTAGGTCAGACCCTTCAGCGCCAGCGCGCTGCGCTGGAGATGCCCACGCCACGGGTGGTCCGGGAAGACCCCGCGGGAGAGCCACTGCCGCCAGAACGCGGTCGTCCGCGCCACCGCCGCCGCTTGGAGCGACCAGACATGTGGTCTCACAGTCGGAGAGGAAACCGTATTCGGCAATGGGGGGAACGGACTGACGCTGCCACGCCGTGTGGACGACGATGCTGCCTGGAACGAAGCCACGTCCGCTCTCCTTCTCCGGCCGCAGACCCCGAGGCCGGGGTGCGGTACACAGGCCAGGCCGCCATCTGATGTGACAGCAAGGAAGCGGATAGTAACTGCCGTGAAGATCGACCCAACGTAGGCCGCGCGGCGAGCGGCCCGCGCGGGCCAACGATGGCACTGGATGTGTTGTGCTGGGTGACATGCGGGACGACGACTTCGCCGACCGGGAAATCACCCACAGAAGCACCGGCGCAGGAGCCAGCGGTGCCGGACTCACCGACGACGGCACCGGCGGTGAGTCCGGCACCGC
>NZ_CAAAFT010000025.1:0-4221 GCF_900634765.1 Candidatus Protofrankia californiensis
CACCCACAGAAGCACCGGCGCAGGAGCCAGCGGTGCCGGACTCACCGACGACGGCACCGGCGGTGAGTCCGGCCCTCGCAGCTGGTCACCGTCCTGGTGGCGGGTGGCCGTGTATGCGGTCGGAGGCGCGTTCGTGCTCGCGGTCAGCGCCGTGGACTCACTCGCCGCCCGATGGGAGTCGCTGGATCGTCCCGGCCGGCTGCTGATCGGGATCGCCGGGGTCGGCCTGCTGCTCCTGGCCGGCCGGGACGCCCTGGCCCGGCCCACCCTGCGCGTGGATCAGGGGGGCGTCGACCTGGTGGACGGGATCCACCGGCGGCACCTGCCCTGGGCCGCCGTATTACGGGTACACGCCGGCACCCTGACGCACAACCGCCGCGGTGTGCACGTTCGCGTCCTCACCGTCGAGACGATCGACGGCCCGATCCTGCTCAGCCGCCGCCAGCTCGGCGCCGAACCCGATCGGATCGCCGAGACGGTGGAGGAGATCCGCCTCCACCTGCGCTGACCCCGACGGCTCTTTCCGACTATTTGGCCGCCTTGCCGGCTATTGAACGAACACTGGCAGTGACGTCAACGTGGACGTCCGGACGACCGCAGCGAACAGCAGCGCGGCGAGAACGCCACCCACGGCGGCCGCCTGCACCCATCCGCGGCGTGACGGCACATAGGCGTAGACCGCACCGACCACGAGACCAACGACGAGACCACCGATATGGCCCCACTTGTCGATCCTGGCGATGGTGAACGTGATGATCAGATTGATGCCGACGATGACGAGGATCGCCGAGGTGTCGGCGCGCAACCGCCTGGCAATCACGTAGTACGCGGCGAAGAACCCGAACACCGCGGTGGACGCCCCGACCGAGAACGTGCTCCAGCCGTTGACCAGATAACTGAGCGTATTTCCGCCGATGGCGCAGACAACGAACAAGGCGAGGTAACGCACCCGTCCGAGGATCTGCTCCAGCTGGGATCCGAGCAGGTAGAGCGCGTACATGTTGAACAGGATGTGCAGGATGCCCGCATGCAGGAAGGCGGCGGTCAACAGCCGGTAGTACTCGTCGTCGAACGCTATGCCTGGACCGTACAGGGAGTAGTCCTGGGTGAAAGCGTTGTCGGGGCCGCTGCCGGCCAGGCCCGGTAGCCCCTGCAGGACGTACGCGACCACGCAGAGTCCGATGAGTACCTGGGTGACCAGCCCGGGGCGTCTCATCATGGCCCGCCCGCCCAAAGAGGTGACCGGCCGCCGGGAGGCACCGCCGCGGCGCGAGGCCGCGGCGCCGCCCTCCTCCGGACAGTGGAACCCGACAGCTGCCGGACGCATGCACTCGGGGCAGATCGGACGTCCGCACCGCTGACAGGACACGTAGGTTTCCCGGTTGGCGTGCCGGTAGCAGTAGGGGACGGGGCGAGGCTGCCCCGCCGGCTCCCGGTCCGGATGATCCGCAGGCCGGGAGCCGGCGGCGGAGGGGGCATCCGGTGTCCAGCCGTCGGGAGGACCCGGTGGTCCGCCCACGGGCCGCCGGCCAGCCGGCTCCGGTGGTGGTCCGGAGGACTGATGCAGGCGCAGGCCGGCTCCCAGAGTGGCACCATCGTCCACGGCCCGGGGACGTAGGCCGCCCGGGCCTCCAGGCCCCGACCAGAGTGAGTTCATCGCACCGGTCCCGACACCTTGCTTCCCCGTCCGCTTCCCTGTCCCCGCCGACCCCTATGCCTGCCGGCGCTCGATGACGACCTGCTCAACGACGATGTCGCTCGTCGGGCGGTCCTGGGCCCCGGTCGACGCCTTACTGATCGCGTCGACGACGTCGGTGCCACTGGTGACTTCGCCGAAAATGGTGTGCTTGCGGTCCAGCCAGGTCGTCGGCGCCACGGTGATGAAGAACTGGGACCCGTTCGTCCCCGGGCCCGCGTTTGCCATCGCCAGCAGGTACGGACGGGCGAAGCGCAGCTCCGGGTGGAACTCGTCGGCGAACTTGTAGCCTGGGCCGCCGCGGCCGGTACCCAGCGGGTCACCACCCTGAATCATGAAACCGGGAATCACCCGATGGAAGATCGTACCGTCGTACAACGGCGCCTTCTTCTTCTCGCCCGTCTCGGGATCGGTCCACTCCCGCGTACCCGTGGCGAGACCGGCGAAGTTCGCCACCGTCTTCGGCGCGTGGTTCTCGAACAGCAAAATCTCGACGTCACCCTGAGTTGTCTTCAGCGTAGCGTACAGCTCCTCGGCCATGAGCCTCTCTTCTGTCGTGTCGGTAGCGGCTGATCGCCGGTGGCGCCGGATGTCGTGCCGGACGTCCAACGATCGCCGTGCTGTCGATGCTCCACCGATCGTATGCGCCGGATTCCGGCCAGGACGGCGCGACCAGGGCTCCGCCCGCGCCAGCGGAACTGCCCGAGCCATACACCAAGAGTGTATGTTTTGTCACGATTCGCACAGTGGTTGCGCTTAGCGCGATTGTGGGTAGGGCAGACTCAGCAGATCGTAGCGCGAGCTGCACGAAGGGAAGTCGATGAGCAGCAAACGAGAGAGCCGACGGTGGCGCGATCATACTTCTTCCGCGACCGGGGTTCCTGCCGGACTGGCCGAGCCGATCCGGCAGGTCCGACAGGCCCAGGTCACCCGATCGCTGACGGAGAAGATTTCCCGCGCAGCCGGACACGTGCCCACAGACAAGATCCCAGTCGCGTCCAGTGCTGTTGCCGACCGTGCCGGCAAGGCTGTGACCCAGGCCGCGGCCAGGGCCGGCACAGTGTCCGGACGCGCCGGACGACAGATCGACAGGACCCGTTCGGTCGCTGAACTGGCCGCGCAACGCGCCCGTCACGCCACCGAGCTACAGCTGGCCAGGACCCGGTCCCGCCGCGCCGCCGACCGGGAGGAAAAAGTCCGCGTCCACGCGGAAAAGACGCAGTCCACCCTGGAGCAGCAACTGGCCAGGGCCGAACACAAGCTCCAACGGATACACCGCCGCCGGCGACGCGGCATTACAGCGATCATGTTGGTCGGTGCGGGTGCGGGCGCCACGGTGGCCGCCCGCGCGGGCATCCGGCAGACACAGCCGGCCGAACCCCTCACTGCCCCTGCAGCCCCGACACCGGGGCTCGGCACCGAATCGCCCGGCACGGGGCAAGCCGACTCAGGCAACCCCCCTTCCGAGAACCCCCGTTCCGAGAGCCCTCGTCCCGCACTCTAAGGTGGAGAAATAACACCTTAGATGGTGAAAAACTGGACGTACCGTCCGTCCGGAGCCGTGTTCGTGTCATCCACGGCTCCGGACCGCGGCCAGGGGCAGGCCGATGCGGTAGGCGGCCGGAGCATCGTCCGGTACGGCCGGGCGTACCGGACGTACCGGTGGGATACGCCGGTACGGCGACCCGATCGGCGGACGCTGGTCCCGTTCGCCGTTGTTGGGCCACATCGACATCGCCCGTTCGGCCTGCGCGACAATGGTCAACGACGGGTTGACACCGAGGTTGGCCGCTATCGCCGCGCCGTCGGTGACATGCAGGCCGTCATATCCGAACACCCGCTGGTAAGGATCGACGACCCCGCTGGACGGGGAATCCCCGATCGCGGCTCCGCCGAGGATGTGCGCTGTCAGCGGAATATCGAGAATCTCCGTCAACGTGCCGCCGGGAAAACCACCGATACGCCTGGCGATCCGCCGGGTCGCGTCGTTGCCAGCCGGAATCCAGGTCGGGTTCGGCTCGCCATGGCCCGGCTTGCTGGTCAGCCCGTACCCGCCGAACAGGCCCCGTCGACGGACGACCGTGAGCGAGTTGTCCCGGGACTGCATGACCAGCGAGATCATGGTGCGTTCCGACCAACGCCACGGCAGCGGTGCATAGACGAACAGGAGCGGATGACGCAACGCTTCGCCGACGAACGTGAGCCATCGTGGTGTCCGGCGGCCGCCGTCCGTCATGAGGGTGGCCAACAGGGCTATCGCGTTACTGCCCCGGCCGTAGCGGACCGGCTCGATATGGGTGTCCGCAGCCGGGTAGAAGGATGACGTGATCGCCACGCCTTTGGTGATCCGCTCGTCCGGACGGAACCTGGTGGCTCCGATGATGGACTCCGAGTTCGTCCGGGTGAGCACGCCGACCCGCGGCGAAAGCGCCGGCAGCACCCCGGTGTCCCGCATCGTGAGCAGGAGCCGCACAGTACCGAGAGTCCCGCCGGCGAACACCACCTGGCCTGCCCGCCACGTCCGT
>NZ_CAAAFT010000025.1:4393-6671 GCF_900634765.1 Candidatus Protofrankia californiensis
GAGCCGCACAGTACCGAGAGTCCCGCCGGCGAACACCACCTGGCCTGCCCGCCACGTCCGTCTCCGCCGGCGGACCCAGGCTCCCGTACGCACCGTCCCCACCTCATAGCCACCGTCCGGCAGCGGACGGACGACATCGGCCTGCGTGTCGGGAAAGACCTGGGCGCCGAGCCTCTCCGCCAGGTAAAGGTAATTGTGGTCGAGGGTGTTCTTGGCGTTCCAGCGACAGCCGGTCATGCACTCACCGCATTCGCGACACCCGGTACGGGTCGGCCCGGCACCCCCGAAGTAAGGGTCCTCGACCTCGGTACCGGGTTCCTTCCCGCCGTTGCGACCGAAGAAGACGCCCACGTTCGACGGTTTGAAGGTGTGCCCGACGCCCATTTCTTCGGCAACCGCTCGATACACCTCGTCGGTGTAGGTCACCGTCGGGTTCGGCACCACTCCGAGCATGCGTTCGGCCTGATCGTAGTAAGGCGCCAGTTCGTCGCGCCAGTCGGCGATGTGCCCCCACTGCGGGTCGGTGTAGAACGCCTCCAGCGGGCGGTAGAGCGTGTTCGCATAGACCACTGAGCCGCCGCCGACGGCGGCTCCGGACAGGACGAGCACGCGACCGAGCATGGTGAACTTCTGGAATCCGTGACAGCCCAGCCGAGGAGCCCACAGATAACGGCGGATGTTCCAGCTGGTCCTGGGCAGCGCGCCGGGGGGAAATCTTCGACCGGCTTCCAGGACAACGACCTGGTAGCCCTTTTCCGCAAGCCGGAGAGCGGTGACGCTGCCACCGAATCCCGAACCGATCACGATCACATCGGCGTCCATGCCCGGGGGCACACCCTCCTCGGGCACACCGTGGGCCTGCCCGGGCCGGTGGGCCTGCCCGGACCGCGCCGTGGTCCGGGCGGTCGTGCCGCCACTCGTGCCGTCAGTCGTGCCGCCACCGGACATGCGCCTACTCCCGCCACACTCACCGAGCGACCCAGGGACCTGGGCCTTTGGCAACCGAGAGGCCCAGGCCTCCAGCGACAGGAAAAGCATGATCCCGTCACCTTTGGCCCGCTGGCCCGCCGGTTTCCCATCATCACCACCTTGGCTACGAAGGCAACACGGCCTTCTCTAGGCAGCGCCGCTGGCACGATCGGGACGCGTACGAGCCTGCGCGGCTCCGGCAGCCGCTGCCTGTTCTATGGCGGCAAGCTCTGGAAGGCTGGCAGGAAGCTGCTGCGGTACGGCCACGGTCGGGGGGGCAACCGCCGGCGCAACCGCGGCGGGAGAGGCCGGGCCCGCGCGGTGGTCAGCGGTGGCAGGTGCCGCAGCCCATGACCTGCACGACCGGCACAGGCATTCCGACGACGACGCCGGCAGATGGTCCAGGCGCCGCAACACATGATCGACAGGGTCGTCGACCCGACCGGCGCCAATACTGGACCCCACGGTGTCCACCAGGTGCATGGCCAGTTCTGCCGCGTTCCACGAACCAGTGACAAGGATGCGAACGAGCCGGTCCCGGGCGACGGCGAGGGTCCCGGGGTCACGTCGCATGGCCCGGGCAAGGGTTCCGACGACCTGCTCGGCTGCTTCGGCAACCTGCTGCTGCGGGGACACGGGCCGGGCCGGCCCGATCTCCGCCGCGGGCTGCCTGCTCTCAGTCACCTGCGCAGTCCCAGCCTGCGTGGTCCCAACCGGTCCCGTGGCAGCTGTGGACGGGGCAACAGCGGATCGCATAACGACAGTTGGTGACATCACAATCGCGGGGGGAACAACGGCCGGTGAGACAGCAGCAGGGGAGGCCGCGGGGGCGGATGCGGTGATCACGGAGTTGTCCCCGACCACCGTCAGTGCCTTGGCCATGGCAGCACCTGTGATGCGGGCGCGGCGTCGGGCGGCGGCAGTCGGCCGATTCGAGGCAGGCCGCGAACCTGCCCGGTGGCGGTGAGGAGCCAGGCCGGCCGGTGCGGCGCCGGCTCGCGGGACCGGCCGGTGCGCCGCAGCCGTGCCAGCCGCGGTCACCGCGTCGGCGGCCGTTACCGATGCGCTCGCGCGAACCGAATCGGACATGCTCAACGCGAAGCTCGCGGGCCGACGGGCGGCAGGCCGGCTCAGCCCTATCAACCAGCCGAGGTCTCGCAGCAGCCTGATCTGTCGTTGTACGTGGGTACGGCTGTAGCCGGTTTCGGAAGCCAGTGTCACAAGCCCTGGAGAACAGACTGCGACGGATCCGGCCAGGCCCGGAACGACCGGCTCGCCGACGCGGACGCCACAGTGGCTGGCAAGGGCG
>NZ_CAAAFT010000025.1:7020-15325 GCF_900634765.1 Candidatus Protofrankia californiensis
CAACGAGCTTGGCCGCGCGCGGGAGGCACGAGCGCAGCACCGCGCGCTGCCAGGCCGAGGGATCCACCACTGGTGTACCGGAATCGGATGTGGGCATGAGCACCAGCACGCCCGGGATGGCGAGCTGCCTGCCGGCTCCGGCGTTCGTATCCAGCGCCCGTGTGTTGTCGACCACATTCCTCCTTCCGTCCAGTTGGTATCGACCGAACAGCAAGCCCCTGTTGGCAGCAGCGGGCTTTCCTACCGGGAGCTCCGCGCCACCAGAGCACTACGTCGCCCGGGGCACCGGCTAACGCGGTAGCGGACACCTCGGCCACCGGGCCAAAGGCAGCGCGATCATGCTTCTGATGCGCTGCCAGCGACCCGAGTTCCCATGTCACTACCGGGCCAAGGCAGCACGATCATGTTTTCGGTGCGCCCGGGGTTCCTACCGGATCCGGGGTCCGGAAGCCGATCTGCCGGGAACGGATGTACGCACCCCAACCCCATTCCTCGATCCAAGATCCTATTGCCGGACGCTCCGACATCGCTCGATCCGCGTTCAAGCAAGGTACTCCGTGGGCAAGAGCGATAAGGTCCCCGCCGGCCACCATCGCCACACGAGGACAACACAACTTCACGAAGTCGTTGTGTCAAAATTGGGTAACTGATTCACTTCTTTTAGCAATCATCTCGACCATATGCACAAAGAGAGAAGCGGGTGCGGGGGCTCACCGGGGCGGTTCGCCGCCGGAAACGAAGCACGGCCGATCACCACAAAAATCATCAGACGCCCAAGAGCTCACATCGGACAAACGGGCCGCAAGCCCAAAAGATCAATAAATCGGATGCGATAAAGATCGAAATGGGATACGCAACACCTCAACCGTCTCCCACAAGACTACGAAACAGAACGCTACACAACAAAAAATAAGGTCAGTGGATTCCTGGCCCGACCGCACGACCGCTTACATCATTATCCGGGACGACGGAGGCGACCATGATCGATTCGTTCGGAACCGATCGATGCAGCCCGAGATCAGAGTTCCCGAGATCAGCCTGACAGCCACGACCAAGGGTGCGACGTTCGAGATCGAGAAGGTGTCGCTTACGACCGATGCCACCGGAGTAACCCGTCAGGGAGCCGCTGGAACCGATCACTCTATGGCACGGAACGATGATCGGAAGCGGATTACGGCCGTTGGCGAGCCCTACCGCGCGGAAGGCTGACGGCCGTCCGACAGCCTTGGCGATCTCTGCGTAGCTACTGGTAGCGCCGTAGGGAATTGCCGCCACGGCTTCCCACACCGCTCGCTGGAACGGTGTGCCGACTGGGTGCAGCGGGACGTCAAAGGCAAGCAGATCACCGATGAAATACGCCTCAAGCTGTTCGATCGTATCCCGCAGGGACACCGGATCCGGCTCGATGTCATCCGGCCATCCGGGCTCCGCCTCCGGCTCCCCCATGTGGATCGCACACAGACCAACATCATCACTAACGAGCAGCAACGGACCCAACGGAGAGCTCATCCTTGCATATCGGGTAACGCCGTCCACAGCTCCCGACGCTACCGTTCAGCCACTACAGGGGGAAACGACTGTGCCACAACAGAACAGGACACACAAGAAGATCACAAAACGTAGTCACAGAGTCAGTGAGCGTGACCCGCTGAGGTAGTCATCTGCGAGATCACAAGATGCCGTCGCGTACGCGGCAACACTGGCAACCGCGTCAGCCTCCGGGTGGGAGCCGAGCCAGGCCACCAGCAGCAGCCTGCGCAGCAGGACAAAGGTCGTGACCATGGCCTCCTCCTCCACTGACACGGACACGTGCCGCCGGTAGGAGGTGAGCCAGGCGTCGACAAGGTCACCCACCTCGGGCCGATGCTCGATGAACGACAAGGATGCGGCCAGGTCGAACAGATACCAGCTGAACCCGCAATCATCGAAGTCGATGACTGTGAGCTCCTCCGGCCGCCCGTTGACCAGCAGGTTTGCCAGACGCATGTCCGCATGGACGAGACCGAACCGGTCCGGGCCGGTGCCGAACCGCTCAATCCTGCGGTGGATCTCCTCGGCTGCACGCGCCAGGACGGCGATTCCCTCACCGTCGATCGCTCCCGACCCATTGTGATCATCATTGGTGGCGGCGCGGATCCCGTCCTGCCAGCTACCCCACCGACCGTCCGTTCCAAGGGTCGTCCGCCACGTCCAGTCGAACCGGGTGAAGCCGGCCGGACGCCGCCAGGCACGGGCATGCCGGTGCAGCCGCGCCGTGATCTCACCCAGTACACCGAACCCACGGACAAGACCCGCGGCGTCCGACGGTTGCGGCGAGGATCCCTCTACCCACTCGAAGAGCGCTGCATAGCGCCGCTGATCAGACCCGGCTGAGCGCGTTTCCAGGATGGACGGATCATGTGTGACCATAGTCACCGGATCACCACCACGGGTCAGGACGACCGGCGGCGTACGGACGACACCGTCATGGCGCAGCGCCTGGATCCAGGCCAGCTCTGAAATGATCTCTTCAAGCGGATGGTAGCCGGGCCGATACAGTCGCAATGCCCACCGGCGGCCCCCGGCCGGGTCGTCCACCTGATAAGTGATGTTCTCCGAGACTCCAAGCAGGCTGAAGGTGGGGGCGGATCCAAGATCATAGGCGGCGAGGGCCTGCTCAACGAGTGCATGCTCTCGGTCGGGGTCAGGCAACACAGCCCTGATCGTAATCAGACGGCGGGCCGTGTCCGGCGGGCATCGGTCGATACGGACGGCGATCCGCACAGTTGAAGATCCGCTGCACGTGACTCAGGACACAACAGGAAGACCTGGTGCGAGCAGCCGGTGCCAGCGGGAACAGGAAGTGCGGTGTCAGCGGGAAAAGGTGCGAGGAGCACGGTACCCGGGGCCCCGCTCCGGCCGACCGGTCCGGAACGTCCACCTCCACTGAACAGAGATCCGGCCCTCCGCCACCCCGGGCACCTTGGGAACGGCATGCAGCCAGTCGGCCTGGCAACGCCCGCCGAGAACGAGCAGGTCACCGGAACCCGGCGCGAGGTCACGGGCATCGCTGTCGTCGTTCAGAATCCGCCGCCCGGCAGGCACATGGCGGGACTTCACCAGGAACGGTCGGCGAGCTCCTGTCGTGAGTATCGCGATCACCGTGTTGTCGAGCCATCGCATCTCCCGGTCGCGGTGAAAACCGACGCTGTCGTTGCCGTCCCGGTACCAGGACAGTCCGAACCCGTCGAAGTCGATCTGGTAGCGGCGGCGCAGTGCGCGGTAGGCGTCGAGTAGGGCGGGATAGGGCACCGGCCGACCACGGGCGATCCACGCGGTAAGCCGCGGTTCGGTCATATAACGCTCATAACGCCATACACTGCCCTGTTTCCACGGCAGGGTACGGGCCAGTTCGGCATAGAGCTGGTCCGTTCCGGTCATCCAGTTACGTGCCACGTCGATCCAGGAGCGGTCGTCCAGCCAGATCCGCTCGAACGTCGCGTCCGGTGTGATCAAACTGCTACCGGACGCTCCTGCGCCAGCCGTCCCGACAGGAGTGGGCGTCCCGGCAGGGGTGGACGTCGAAAACTCGGATGTCACTTCCGCTCCTTGTCAGCAAGGCCCCATGCACGCGTCCATGTGTCGATGAGGGCGTTCGCTTCCGCCTCGGAAACCTCGACGAGGTCGTCGTCGTCATGCCCGAGCCGGTAGAGATGAAGGTAGTCGGTTGCATGCCATCGCCCGTCCCGGGAGAACACCTCGTCCGTGGGCTGTACGCCACCCCCACGGCGGCGGAAGACGCTTATCACTCCTTTTTCCGGAAGCAGCGGGTTAGTCGCAAAATAGTATGTTGTCCGGTTCACCACGACTCCCTACGTCAGGTCCACGGCGTCGGTCGGAACAGGTACCCGGGAGAAGACTTCGTTCTGCTCCGCATCCAGTGCGCTCCGACGTGCCGCGCTGGTACCGGGAAGACGGACCTGTTCGTACAGCACATGCGTGATCGTTTTTGCGTCAAAACTGTCAGCCGTGTGCAGCTGCAGCTCGAATACCTGGCCGGATCCCGGATCACGCCAGATCGAATTGATCCCCTTGTAGCCGTCACCTCCCCATCCGTTCTTGAAGTCGAGCCGTTCGAAACCATGGGACTGCAGTCGCGTCACGATGTCCCGAACTGCCCCGCTGTAGGTGTCGGCGGAAAAGCAGGCGGTGTAGCGAACCGAATCCCGGATCCGGGCGAGAGCCTCGCCGGTCGAAACATTGGGAGCATGGAACAACGTGGTGGCGACCTTCCTCTTCAAGGAGTCGGCGGACTTCAACGCCTGGTCAAGACCCACCATCTCGGCGCCGGGTTGACGTGCTACAAGCAATGATAGTGCCGCGCGAATACTCGGCTCCGCACCAGCCGCGTGATCCAGGAAGCGATCCGCGGAGGCGTTCTGCTCTGCTGTGAGCGTGAACCCCCCTTCACCGGCCCACGCCCCTTCGCCCGCCCGGCCGGTGGCCTCACCGCCGGCGGTGGGCATCCCGGTATCGAGCTTTGCGACGCCCTCGCGTGCCGGCGGGTTCCTGACCGGGGAGTTCCTGAACAGCGTGGTGGTGCGAGCGCGGGCGCCCCGGATGTCGGCGGCCATTGACACAAGGCGGGTACCGCCGGCCGCCATGGCGGAACGGGTGAAGGCACGGCCCCCGCGCAGGACCTGGCCGGCACCGTGGACGAGCCCGCCGATCGTGGTGAGCCCCCTGGTACCGGGAACGCAGTCGAGCAACGCAAGCCCGACATCCCCCAGAGATGCCCGGCCGTCACCGTATCGAACGAGGGTGTCGGCAAGGACCACGAGTGCGGCGGCGAGCACTATCCACGCAGCCGGCCCACCGATGACAAGCGCGACCACGCCCAGTACGGCAACAGTGATTTTCGCGGCCCGGACAGCTACGTTCCAGAATCTCCCGGCCCGTTCCTTCAGGCCCTCCCAGAAGTGCCAGGACCTGTTACGAATTCCAGCGTGGGAAGCAGAACGGATCGCGGCCGCGCAGATCTTCGCGGCGTCCTCCCGCAGCTGCTTCGCGGCCGACGCAAGGCGGCGTGCCGCGTCCAGATCGTCCTGCGCATCCTGGAGGGATCTGCTCACCTGGTCGAGGCGGGCCGCAGCCGCGTCACGGTTGCGGATCGCCTGCGTGACCTGGGCCGGATCAGGCAGGGGTACCTCAGCCGTGTCAACGGGGAAGCCCTGGGCAAGTGCGGTCACCGTGGGCGACACCGAGACCAGTGCTGTCTGCGTCAGACTGACCAGCGCCCGGGCGTGGTCCCGACGAGCACGCGCATCCCGACCTCTCGCGAGCGCAGCGTCCGCCTGCGCCTGCGCCGTCTCCAGAACCGGCCCATAGGCGTTCAGCGCGTTCCCGACCATGCGATGAGAAACCTCGAGCTTGTGCAACTGCCCGGGGAACTCGCCGAGCTCGTCCCGGTAACTATCGCCGGCCCGTCCCAACCAGGACTGTACGACTCCATCGGCGGTCACCGCGGTGGCCTGCCCACGGGCACACTCCACATCCGCGGCGAACTTCAGGAGCCGCCGCGCGAGATCCCGCACGGCAAACAAGTCACCCGGTGTCGGATCGGCGTCCAGACCGAGAACACCCCAGTCCACGGGACGGCTCATTTCGGCCCACAATCAAAAGAATATGTGGGACGGCTGTACCGACCCCTCAACGGCCATTCGATCTGCACATACATGCCCATCACTCCGGCGGATCAGGGACGAAGCCAGGCGACCAACGTGGACATATGAACGATAACGCGAACACCAGCCGCATGCACCCCTTCGTCGATGATTCATGTGGGATAATTTGACCGCCCTCCACTAAATGGCTGTGACCCCCACCGAATTGCCGTGACGAAGCCACCTCGAGTACACTCGACGACACCATCCCGCACAGAGGCTATTCGGCGTCGACGGCATCGACATCCCGATCACTGCAGGTGCGCTGATTCGCCCACGCATCACCGGCCCAGGGGCGCATATGGTGCGTTATGGCAAGCATCACAGGACGCGGCCCCTGCCCCCGTCGATCACGAACGATATAGACGCAGGTCGAGGTCAGGCCACGGTCCGACCTCGACGGTCACGGGGGCGGCCGGCCGATGAACGCCCTTTTTTTCAGAGCGCGTCCAGCGGACCTCTATATCCTCTACCGAAACGATGAGAAGGGGACGCGGATGACCATACTGGGCCTGGTGGCAGGCGCGCTGACGACGGGATGCTGGCTGCCACAGCTGCTGCGGTCATGGCGGACGCGATCCGCCGGGGACATTTCCTGGACCTATCTGGGCGTCCTGGGGCTGGGGGTGACTCTGTGGTTGAGCTACGGTCTGCTCACCGACGAAATGACGATCATTCTGGCGAACGGAGCGACCGCCGGCGCCATCATCGTGCTGGCAGGCCTGAAGGCCTCGTTCGACCGCGAGGCCCGAGAAACGGCGTAACGATCAGTGCGGTGATCCCATGGTCACGCCGACGATCCGCACCTGCATTTTTACGGCGGCGTCCATTTTACGGCGGTGTCCGTCACTGCAGCCGCGCACGCGGACGGGGGCGGCCGAGGGGGCTCACGGCGGGCATCGCCCGTGGGAGGACCAGCTCCGGCGACTCCCCGATGAGTCGCCGGCCGACCCAGCACTCCCAGAACCGGTATTTTCACCATATTTCGGACGAAACCTTGCCTGACACGCCTACGATCAGTACCCGATGGAACGCATCGATCAAGTGGTCGACTGCCGTTCGACTGGGTGTCGCTTCGTGGCCATGTCGGTCTGCAAGCGTGCGGACTCGGTATTTCGAGGAGGGGACAAATACCCATGTCTGTGAATCGTCGCCAGGTCATCGCCGGTACCGGAACGGCAAGTCTGGGATTCGTTCTGTCCGGAGCGGTCGGTTCGATCTTCGGTGGGACCGCCTCGGCCGCGGAACCGAACGGGTTCCACGGTTACGGGGAGCTCATCCCCGATCCCGCAAAAATCATCGATCTTCCCCAGGGTTTCCAATACAAGATTCTCTCCCGCGCCGGCGTGGACACGCTGCAGACGGGCGAGAAGCTTTCGGGGGCGCCGGACGGAATGTTCGCCTTTCCCGGACGGAAGCACAACAACGCGGTGCTGGTACGAAACCACGAGCTTTCCCCGGGTGCGGCAAACCCGGTTCCGCACCTGTCCGGAATCGTCTACGACCCGGGCGCCGCAGGCGGGACCACCACCGTCGTTCTCGACGGTAATCAACTGATCTCGCAGGTGGCGAGCCTCGCCGGAACAATTCGTAACTGCGCCGGTGGCAACACACCATGGGGAACGTGGCTGTCGTGTGAGGAGACCGAGCTGACCCCGGCCTCCGACGCCCGCCTGACCAAGAAGCACGGTTATGTTTTCGAGGTGGACCCCCACGGGCGCCTCACCGATACCGAAGCCGTCCCGCTGAAGGCGCTCGGGCGTTATGCACACGAGGCGGTCGCGGTCGACCCCAAGACCGGTGTCCTGTATCTCACCGAGGACGCGGGCTCGCCGTTCGGGCTGATCTACCGGTTCCTGCCGCAGAAGCCGCTGGGTGGCCCGGGTAGCCTGCGGGCCGGCGGGAAGCTTCAGGCACTCGCGGTGCCCGGCGTACCCGACCTCTCCGTGTTCACCGAGCTTGGCACCACGCTTCCGGTCACCTGGGTCGACGTGCCCGACCCGGACGCGACGACCACACCAGTCCGCAAGCAGTTCGCCAACAACGCGATCACCCGCGTGTCCAAGGCCGAGGGAATCTTCTGGGAGCGGACGAGCGCCTACATCGTCTCCAGCTTCGCCAAGGCCGGCTCCCCGGCGGCAGGTGTGCACGAGGGCCAGGTCTGGGAGTTCAACCCACGGAAGTCGGCCATCGAGCTGGTGGTCAGGATCGCTCCGGGTGGACGTTTCGACGGTCCCGACAACATCACCATCTCGCCTTACGGCAGCAGTATCGTGCTCGCCGAGGACGGCGACGGCGAGAACTACCTGACCGTCGTAGGTGATGACGGCACCGTGTACCCGCTGGCACGCAATGCCGCTTCCGACGGCGAATGGGCCGGCGCGACGTTCTCCCCGGACGGCAAATGGCTGTATGCCAACGCCCAGGGCGACGGCCTGACCATCGCGATCACCGGTCCGTGGCGGAAGAAGTAGGAAGAAAAAGTACGGAAAGTCCCGTTCACGGCGTTGTCGGAGTCAGACCGACGCGGCAACGCCGTGGCACCAACGGTCTTTTGTGGCTCCTTGTGATTATTTCTGGTTCCTTCATTCAATCAGCAGGCC
>NZ_CAAAFT010000025.1:15350-21535 GCF_900634765.1 Candidatus Protofrankia californiensis
TTCTGGTTCCTTCATTCAATCAGCAGGCCGCCTCCGGACGGCATCTCGTCACATCGGCGAGCAGCTGCTCGTAGCACCGTTCCAGCTCCCTGCGGCGGGCGAGCAGCGGTGCAACGAGCTCAGCCAGGCGTTCCCGTTCACGGACGAGGGCCGGGCATCCGCTGCGTTGTGCGTCCTCAACCGTTTTTCGGTCCTCGTCGGTCGCGGCCGACTGCCGGGCCACCTCAGCCAGGACCGCCTGGCAATGGTCAACCTCCTCGGCAGCGGCACGGCACGCTCGGTTCGCCTCGGCGAGCGCCGACCACGCCCGACCCGCATCGGTGTCCCGGCGGGCAATCTCCTCGGCGGTCACCGGCGCGGCGGCCCGTTCATATGCGGCTATCAGCGGATCGACAAGCGTGCGGTGGTGGCAAGCCTGACGATCCGCCTCAGCAGCCTCTGCCACGGCCGCACCGAACTCCGCCTGCCGCTGCGACACGAGGCGTCCGAGACGGGATCGCTCGTTGCGGTTACCAAACCGGTCACCTCGCCAGTCGCCGGAAAGTCTGGCGCGCTGCCTGCGCGCATCCCGCAGTCGTCGCTCAGCGGAGAGCACCTCGGAGGCGGTATGAGCGGCCCTGGCCTTCAGCCGCTGCACCTCGGCGCGCAGCCGGGTAGCCTCGGCAAGATCGGCACGTGCCTTCTCAACCTCCGCGAGGGCGGTAGCCGCGCTGCTGGCAGCCGACCGGCGCCTGTCACGGGCCCGCTCGGCCTCCCGCAATCGGCGTTTGGCATTGTCGAGGTCGGCAGCGAGCTCCTCGACGCGCCGGTCCCGCTCGACGCGCATGCTCGCGGACCGGAAGGCAGGGATGTCGAAACCGGCGAGCCGGCGATCCAGCTCGGTGATCCGCAGTAGTTCAGGGGTTCTCACAAGATCTAGAACCTGCTGCCCGACCTCGTCCCACTGATCCCGCAGCACACGCAGGTCGGCTTCGGCGGTGACCTGCTCGTCTGCCGCGACCTGCTCGACCCATCCCAGCACCATGACCGTCCCCAGGTTGGCCAAGCAGTGATGACCCGCAGCGGACGAACCGTACGCGGCGATGGCGAAGAGAATCAATTATATTACAGATAGTAATAATACTAGCGAACCCGGACCAGCCGCAACGCGATTGGCCGGCGGGCCCTTCACGCCCCGGGTAGCGGTGAACGACTCCGGCGTCAGTCGAGAAGCGTCATGACGCCGGTGAGCAGAAGGTAGATGCCGCCCGCAACAGCAAGAATGATCACAATGCTCCGTCCGTGCCGGTGCATCCACGAGTTGTACGACGTGAGGATCGCGCCGGTCCGGCGCGGAGCGACCAACCGCAGGATGATCGGTATTTCCACCATCTGCAGTACGAGCACGGCACACAGCACAAGGAGCAGCGCGCTGGTCGCGTTGCCCATGTGCGCGTCAGCAATATTCTTGATCGCGCTGACGTAGAGCAAGGAGGGCAGATAGGTGATCAACCCAAGGAGAAAGACACGGCGCGTGCTGTGCCTGATGCCCTCAGGAACCTTCCTCGGCTCGTCCGGATGCTCAGGCCCGTCCGGATGCCCGATATCATCGGTGCGCTCGGGCTCGTGCGGACGTACGGATTCGTCCGGACGTCCGGGCCCGTCCCGCGTGGCTGACCGTGGTCCCCGGTTCAGCCTGAACGCGACATATAGCAGTGCCACCCCGAGAAACACCTCGATGCCACCGCTCGGCGTCGGACGCGACCGCTCGGTCAACCCTGAACCACGCAACGTTACGAGGATCGCGACACCGGCCCCAAGAGTGATACTTGCGGTGCCAGCGAGGTAGGCGAAGGCATGTCGGATCGACGGCGGCTCACCGAGATAGCGCAGGACGATGGCCAGCCCCAGCGGGTAGACACCGGCGGCGAGCGCAAGAAACAGAGCGCTAGTGGCCACGACATGTTCCTGCCGCTGTCAGGATCATCGGCGTTTCCGGTCGACCGGCCGTCCCGTCATCGATTGATCATTTCTTTCTGGTGACTTGCCGTCATCATGAGCTCTCACAGTTCGCTGTGCTCCACCCGGACCGGGTGGGAGATGACAGCGGGTGAGTCCCGAAGGGGACACATGACAACCGCACCCCGAAGTACATCTCGCATATGCACGTGCGGATGACCGTGCTGTATCCTTCCCACGAAGTACGTGCATATGCACACGCTGATGCTCGACCGTCCGGTTGTCCATCCGCGGGGGGAGGAAGCGTGGTCCACGTACGACACAAGCCGCAGGAGCCGCGACGAGGGCTACGACCCGGGATACCCACCGCGTATCCGACACCGGCTCCCAGCAGCGACCCGGGGACTTGGACCTTCCGGGCCGGCTTCCAGACCCCGGATCCGAGAGGAACCTCGGGCGCGGGAAAACATGATCGCGCCGTCTTTGTCCCTCCAACGTGAAGGAGACCGACTTGCCCGGGATCTACAACGGGATGTCCACGACCGCGTTACCGCAGGTCACCTGGAAGAAAAGCCGGCGCAGCAATTCCCAGGGAAACTGCGTGGAGATGGCACGGCTGTCGCCGGAGGTCATCGCGGTCCGCAATTCCAGGGATCCGAACGGCCCGGCTCTGATCTACACCCGCGCTGAGATCGAAGCACTCGTCCTCGGGGCCAAGGATGGCGACTTCGACGAATTCCTACAGTAGCGGTCCGCCAGACCCAGGCCGTACCTTCTCGCACAGGCTGAGGCAGTCCGCCTGCTTCAGCCTGCCTGATCAAAGCTCACTGATGATCGTGTTCAGTACGTCGATGCTGGCGGCGGGAGGCACACTGTCGACACAGAGGCGGTCCATGGCCTCCATGTAGCGGTCCACGTCCTCCCGTTTGTCCAGATAGACCGCGCCGGCGAGTTGTTCGAGGTAGACGACGTCCGGCAGATCCGCTTCGGGAAAGCGAAGGATGGAGAAGGCACCGCCTTCGGCCGCGTGTCCGCCGAAGCGGAAAGGCATGATCTGTAGGCTGAGATTAGGCTGACCCGCCAGTTTGATCAGATGCTCCAGTTGGGCACGCATCACTTTGGGGCCACCCAGCGGACGCCGCAGGGCAGCCTCGTCGATCACCACCCACAATCTGGGGTGCGTCGGCCTTGCGAGCAGCTTCTGACGGTTCATCCGTACGCTGATCCGACGCTCGATGGTGTCGGACCGGACACCACTGTTACCCTGCGTTATAACGGCGCGTGCGTAGTCCTCGGTCTGGAGCAAGCCCGGGATGAACTGGATCTCGTAGGTCCGGATCAGCGTCGCCGCTTCCTCCAGACCTATATACGACTGAAACCAGCTCGGTAGGACGTCGGTGAAATTCTGCCACCAACCCGGCGTGTTGGCTTCGCGGACCAGTGCCATCAGCGGCGCTCTCTCGGCCTCGTCCATGACACCGTAGAGAGTGAGCAGATCGGCCACGTCTCGTTCCTTGAAGCTGACCCGTCCCAACTCCAGTCTGCTGATCTTGGATTCGGAGGCTCGGATGCTGTACCCGGCCTCCTCACGACTGATGCCCTTGTCTTCGCGCAACCGCCGCAACAGGGAGCCGAGGAGAATCCGACGCACCGTGGGACCCCCACCGGACTCAACCGTCATCACAACCCGCCCCCCTTCAGCATCGTCTGAGCACAAGAGTATGACACCCGATCTTCGGGCCCCTACCGGTTCCGGCACCTGCTGCACGTGCACCCGTGCCTTGCATTTGCACGCAACAAACGCCATGATGTGCGAGCAGCCAGACTGGCGTCGCGCAAGTAGGGGGTTCCGGGGAGGCCGTGATGACAACCCACGGACACGCACCCGGTGCTCGGCGACGCCGATGACGCCGTCGTCGAGCACCGGAACAGTGCCCGTCGCCGTGACCACCCGGCGATCCGCGGCTATGGCGGTTCGTTGTCAACATCCCGGCAACGTGGTCGGGAGCCGGTTGACAGAGTTGACAGACCAGTTCACGGACATGACGGTGAGACATTCGTGGTCGCGTTTTCGGGTCGCCGATTCGGGCGCGGAATGTCCCGCTGCCACATGGGGTGGGCCTGAGCGTCGGGCGGTTGCCGGTCCGCGGAACGAGCAGGCAACCGACAGCGCCGACGAGGTATTCAACCGACTACGAGGGGACAGGGAGGTCGCAGGGCGACCCCCCTGGAAGACGGTGTGGGCACATCCGTGGCCTGGTGCCACTGCTGGCGACACCCGCCGAGGGTGGGAGTGGTGATGGTCAACGATGCGGGCCTGGGTATGGGCTTGCCGGTCGACGTCCATGTGCTGATGTGGCGTGTGGATGGGTCGGTTCTGCTCTGTCGTGCCACTGAATCGGATTCACCATGGCGGTTACCGTGGTCCGAGCTGGACGGTGGGGAACCGGCGATCGAGGCTGTGCTGCGTATAGCCGACGAGACCCTGTCGGTGATGACAATGGCGGCTCATGTGTGGCTGGCGCACGTGGCCCATCATCGATTCATCGGTGGCGGCGAACGGCTGGGGCTGTTCTTCCGGCTGACCCACTGGAGCGGGATGCCGACACCGGGCACGGACCCTCGAGTAAGCCGCCTGCAGTGGCATCACCTGAACGCGCTACCGGAGTCCCTGGCAGCCCTCGACCGGGAGGCGTTGGCCCGCTGGCAGGACAACGACATGTATTCCGAGCTGGGATGGAATCCTCAGCGAGTATGCGCTGTCCCGCGGCTGCGGGGTATTGCCGGCGCTCGGGCGTCGTCGTGAATCCGTAACATGGTGAATCCGTAACGTCGTTGAATCCGTGGCGTTGCGGGTCCGTATCGTCGTGAGTCCGTGAGGTGAGCTGCCCGCCGGAGCCGGCGGGCAGCGCCTGCTACCGGGACCGCGTCTACCGGGGCCGTGCCCCAGCGGTTGCGGCCACGACGGGATGCACCTGGAAAGCGTCGCAGATGGTTGTCTGCCGCTCCACCTCCTGGCCACGGGCCTGGTGTGGCGGAACAATGACGAACTTCGCATAGGGCAGGCAGGCGGATTCGTCGCCGGACCTTACAGCCGTCCACTCGACACCGAATGACGCAGCACCCTGCGGTTGGAGGACCACCGTCTCGGGCGGACCCACCCGGAACAGGTTGCCGCCCTCGGACCGGGCTGCGGGCCGCTCCTGCCGGCCGTTGCTGTCCGTGGCGACCACGGACGGGTAGCCGATCATCGAGCACGGCTTGTCCGAGATGTTGGTAAGAACGACGACGAATCCCTGGCGATCGGCGGACGCATTACCCGCGGACGCACCTGCAGCCAATCGCAGACCTGCTTCGGTACACACCGGTGGTGATCCGGGCGCCGGGGTCAACTGGCCGCCGGGACCAGCCGGCGGACGCGGGGAGGAGCCCCCGTCGCTGCCGGTCTGCGCTCTGGTGCCGGCCTCCGCGCCAAGCGGCGCCGCGACCTTCGACGACGCCACCGGTGCCGGCGTTTCGTCGCTGGAACCGCAGGCGGCAGCACCGGCAAGAAACAGCAACCCGACCCCCGTCGCGACGATCCGGGTTGTGCGGGTTCGGGATCTGTTCGCCATACGGCAAGTCTTGCATCGACCGGTCCGCATCCTGGAGGTCGCCCCGGTCGTAGCACCCGTGTAGTGCCGATCGTAACGCCGCCGCGGTGACCCGGCCGGGGTTTCCAGGACGTCGTCAACGCAGTCATCAACAGGGCTCCGCAGCCGTTTCACCGCGGCCGTTCCGCCGCGACCCGCCGTCGTGTGCCAGACCCGCGACCGAGAGCATCCAAGCCGGCTCTATACTCCATTTGTCCTTCTAGGGGGGGTTCACGAAGATCGGAACCTATGGAAGGAGCAGCAAAGCCAGTGATGATCAAAAATGGTTTACGGTGGGGTGTTCCAGCACGATCGTTGGAAGGCAAGGCGGGTCCTCGACGTCACTGCCGGACGGACGATACAGCTGACCGGCCTGACGAACACGGGACCCCACTCCGCCCGGTCGCCGTCCGGCTGCCGGCAATCGTTGCACTTTTCGCTGCTCTTCTTCTGGCCAGTGGGCTCACCGCGTGTAACCCAGCCAAATCCGGTCTGACGGAACTGACCGCCGGTACGGCACCGCCGACCAGCGGCTATCCACGGCCACAACCTTCCGCGACCGGCGGAGCGACACCGATATTTCAAGCACCATCCGTAACATCAACGCTCCTGCCC
>NZ_CAAAFT010000026.1:0-2859 GCF_900634765.1 Candidatus Protofrankia californiensis
GGGGAAGTGCGGGGTGGGGATCTCCGTGACGAGGGCGCCCGACGCCTGGGAAACGCGGGAAAGGGGTATGCCGCTGCCGGTCGTCGGGATCGACGCCGGCGGATCCGGGATCGGGGCGGAACCCACGACCAGCCGGACGACGTTGGGCCGGCCCGGGGTGTCGCGCCGGCCGGCGCCGACACCGATCGCGTGCACCCGCATCGGCGGGAGCGGACCGAAGGCGTCCGCATGGGTCGCCACGAGCGCCGCCCCGGTCGGCGTGCACAGCTCCACGTCCACCGGTCCGCCGTAACCCGGCAGCCCGGCGGCTCGCAGCAGTTCCAGGACGGCCGGGCCGGGTATCGGCAGGACACCGTGCTCGGTGCGGGCCGACCCGCCACCGAGCGCTACCGCGGACACGACGAGCCGGTCGAGGCCGAGCGCGGCGATCCCGGCGCAGACGCCGACTACGTCGGCGAGCGCGTCGAGCGCCCCGACCTCATGGAAGTGCACGTCGTCGGCAGGGATACCGTGAACGATCGCCTCGGCCTCGGCCAGTGCGGCGAAGGTGGCCACGGCCTGTTCACGGACCGTGTCGGTGAGCGGCGCCTGGGTCAGCAGCCGGCGGACGTCCGGCCAGGTGCGGCGGACGTGTCCGTCCCTCCGCCCACCGTCATGCCCGTCATAACTGATATGATTGATATCACTGCCATGCCCGCTGTGCTCGGTATGAGGAGCGGCCTTGGCGCCCTCATTCCCGCCTTCGCCGTGGGCCTCGCTGATGTCACTACTGGTGATGACGTGGACGCGGGTGGCCGCCAGACCGGCCCGGGATGTGGCGCTGACGTCCAGCCGGACGGGAAGCCCTAGCGCGTCAACAGCCTCGCCGATGACGTCGGCGGGCCGGCCCACTCCGGCGAGCGCGCCGATCAGAGCGCCGAGCAGCATGTCCCCGCTCGCTCCGCTGGACAGGTCGAGCCACCCGAGCCGTACCTGCCCGGGAACGGGGACGGGCCCGGTCGGTTGGACGGACCGGGAGTCGGCGGAAGGCGGTCTGGTGTTGTTCATCAGCAGGTCGGGCCCGAGGCAGGTCGGGCTCGAGCGAAAAGCTCGAGCCACACGAAGTGGACAGCAGGCGGCAAGGACACAGGCAGCAAGGACGGAAGGATAGAAGGTAGGACGGGAGGCAGTACGCGAGAAGGCAGGACGCGAGAAGGATAGAGCCGTGAGGCCGGCATGTGACGACGGCAGGCCACGATCGAGAACCCTGACCCACCATCACCTTGTGTCTGGACGCGGTCTTTGGCCGACGTCTTGTACCTATTTGTACCTATTTGTGTCTCGTTGTGCCTCGAGCCCGCGCTGCCGCGGGCGCGCCGGCGTCCGTGGCCGTCGGCGTCTCCTCGCCGACCTCTCCTGGTTGTCGGCGCCCGCGGACATCGACGTGGGTGGACGCCTGCGCCAGCGGTTGCCGGGTGACCGGCGCTTTAAAGGCCCGAAGGCAGTGTGGCTACCGCACGCAGGACGTCCTGCGGCGTTATCGAGGCGAGGCCGGGGTCGGTGGTGGCCGCGGCGGGATCGCCCCGCCGCCCGGACCACAATGCGACGTGCTGGCCGCGGCCTGGCGGCGGACCCCACTGGGCCGGTGACACCGGCCCGAACAGCAGGACGGACGGTGTTCCGTAGGCGGTCGCGAGGTGACCGATCCCGGTGTCGGCCGCGAGCAGAAGTGACCCGGAGGCCACCAGCGCGCACAGTGCGGGCAGGTCGGTCGCCCCGGCGAGCACGGCCGAGGGTGGCAGTCCGGCGTCTCGCGCTACCGCCGCCGCCAGGTCCGTCTCGGCCGGACTTCCCGTCACGACCACCCGGTGGCCGGCGGCTGCGAGCGTGCGCGCCACCTGCGCCCACCGCCGCGCCGGCCACCGGCGGACCGGTTTCGCGCCGCCCGGGTGCACGATCGTCGCGCCGGTCACAACCGGGGGAACATCCGGCCGCGCCAGGGTCAGGTCATCCGGATCGCACTCGACCCCGTGGGCCTCGAGTAGCCGGCACCACCGCGCGACCTCGTGTTCCTCCGCGACCTCGTGTTTCTCGGGTGCGGTCTGGTGTTCCTCCGGGGCATGGTGTTTGTTCCCGGCCCGACGTTCGTCCCTGTCCCAGGACACCCCGCCCGGCAGGTCGAAGGCCCACAGGTCGTCCGGTGCCGTCGCGCGCAGCACCATCGTCGACGCCGGCCCCCGCCCGTGCAGGTTCACCGCCAGCGCCGGCCGGTGGACGGCTACCGGACCCAGCTGTGGCGTGTCCACGACACCGTCGACCGCCCCGGACAGCAACGCCACCGGCTCCAGCCAGCGCGGTGTGGCCAGCAGGATCTGCGCGTCCGGCCGGGCACGGCGCAGGCCGCGCAGGGCGGGCAGGCCGGTCAGCAGGTCGCCGAGGCCGAGCGCGCGCAGCGCGACGGCCGTCCCGGCCGGGACACGGTCACCGAGGACATGGCTGGAGCGGGCACGGCCACCCGGTGTGCGGTAACGGGATGCGCGGTAACGGCGACCGTTACGGGAAGTCACGGCTAGGAGGTCTCCCACGGCGAGGCGGCGACCAGTTCCCTGACCTCGCAGCCGGGCGGCAGGTGGGCGGTCTCCCGACCGCGCGGATCGACGAGCAGGGTGAGGTGGGACGTTCCAGCTCGCAGCGCCGGTCCGGCGAGAAACACGTCGCCGGCCGAGTCCAGCCTGGCTACGAGCGTCCAAGTAGCCGTCATGGGCGTGCCCCGCGATGGTGTGCGCCGTCATCGTGCCCCGGCGGGGCGAGCAGCAGTGTGATTGCCGATGAGCAGGCTGCGGCCGACGCCACTCCGGTTGGGCACCCTGGCGCTGGGCA
>NZ_CAAAFT010000026.1:2928-5914 GCF_900634765.1 Candidatus Protofrankia californiensis
CCCCGGCCTGGCGCAGCCGGGCGAGCACGGCCACCGCCGTCGGGACCGGCAGGACCCGGTTGACCTCGGTGTTGTATGGGATGTCGATGCACAATGTGCCGTCCCGGTCGAACAGCACTGCTGCCGGGCCCTGTCTGGGACGGCCGGGGGTGCGCTGGTGGTAGCCCGGGGTGACGGCTGGTTCGCATGGTGGCGGGGCCATGCGTCCGGGTTTCCCCCAGGGCTGCGAGGAAAACTATTACTACTCAGAGTGATGATTTTCTAAGGCACTGCTCGAAGCGTCGGTCAACGTCGGTCAAGCAACGCGGATCCGTTCCGAGGTCGGCCAGGGATCCGTGACCGAATATCGTCGGATCACGAAACCGAGGGACCAGGCGGTCGTGCTGGCAGCCGTTTTCATACTCGATTTCCTGATGGAAACAGATTGTGTGACTGTCCGACCGTGCTCCGGATTGAGGTTGCACCCACATGATCGATTTGTGATCGATGAGGGCACGGCGGCCAAGAATTTTCCATTCTTTCCAGCTCGTGTTGTGAGCCGCATGTATGCCGGTAGAACGTGTATGCCGGTAAAAGGGGTCAAAGAAACGGTGCATGCCCGTCCGGTGCCGCAGCCGCCGGGCCGTCGTGGGAGTCGAGTGAGACCACCTCGTCGACCCGTTGATCGGCGGCGAGGAGGGCGGTTTCCACCTACGGCTGGCGGGCGTCGGCTCTGATTTCCGCTGTCGAACGGCGGGCGACGCGGGCCGCGAAGATTCCCGCGCCGAAACCGTTGTCTATGTTGCACACCACGACGCCGGGAGCGCATGAGGTGAGCATTCCGAGCAACGCGGTGAGGCCGCCGAAGGACGCGCCGTAACCGACGCTGGTCGGAACGGCCACGACCGGTGTGCTGACAAGCCCGCCGATCACGCTTGGCAGGGCTCCTTCCATGCCGGCGACGACGACCAGACAGTCGGCCCCGGCCAGCCGGTCGCGAACGGCGAGGACGCGGTGCAGACCGGCGACCCCCACGTCCATGATCGTCTCAACGCCTGCCCCGGACGCGCGGGCGGTCAGCGCGGCCTCCGCGGCGATCGGAGCGTCCGACGTCCCGGCGCAGACGACGACGACCCGGCCGCGGGCCGGGGGCAGTGCGCCGATGACAACCGTGGACGCACCTCGTGGCATACCGGCCGCATGATCGGCGGAGACGGCATGGCCGACGCCAGTTGCATGGCCGGTGGCGGTGGCGGTGGCAGCGGTATGGCCGGCGGGGGTGGCGTGGGCAGCGGCAGCGGCATGGCCGGCAGCAGTGGGAGGACCGGTGACCGTGGGAGGCGCGGCAGAGGCCTCACCGGATGCCCCCGCCGGTGCTTCCGCGGACGTCGTGACCTCGCCCGGCCAGCCGGCCCGCAGCGCCGTGACGGTGGCGGCATCCGCGCGCGTGACCAGTGTCGGGCGGGTGGGGCCGGAGGTCCGCCGTAGCTCGGCGACGATGCCGACCGTCTGCACCGGGGTCTTGCCGGCGGCGTAGACGACTTCCGGGTCGCCGGTGCGAAGCCCACGATGGGTGTCGACGCGGGCGTATCCGAGGTCGGTCCAGCCGCCGCCGTCACCGAGGGGGCCCGCGGCCAGGCGTGCCAAGGCGTCGTCCGGCCTGACCGTGCCGGAGGCCACGGCGTCCAGCAGGAGCCGCACATCCTCCGTGTCCATACCGCCGACCTTATGGGCCTGTCCGCCCGCTCATGCCGGTGGCCACCAATGCCGATGGCCACCAATGCCGATGGACCACCCACGCCGTCACTGTGGGATCAGTCGCAGTCAGGCGGCGGGACGGCTGTCTGGGGCCGGGCCCGCCAATGCGATCCGTCACCGGCCCGTAGGATCGTCGAGGTGAGACACGTGGACCCGGTGGTGGACCCGGTACCGGTGGAAGATCCGGTCGGGACGGGCCCGAGCTCTCTTCCCTCGGGTACGGCCGAGGCCGTCGCGATGTTCACGGCACCTGTGAGCAGCTCCTTCACGGTGACTGCGCCTGCCCCGGCGGTCACATCCCACCCGAGCGGAAGGTTGTCGGCATGACATCCGGAAGGCCGTCGGCATGACATCAACGACCCGTCTGGTCTATCTGGGGCCGCCCGGCACGTTCTCCGAGGCGGCGCTGCTGACTCTTCCGATCGTCGACGGGGCCGAGCTCGACCCGCTACCGAACGTGGCGGCTGCTTTGGACGCGGTCCGCCAGGGTGACGCCGACGGGGCTCTCGTCCCGTTCGAGAACTCGGTCGAGGGCTCGGTGTCGACCACTCTGGACGAACTGGCCGCCGGTGACCTTCTGCAGGTCACCGCCGAGGTTGTGCTCCTGATCCGGTTTGCCCTCCTCGCCCGGCCCGACACCGGGATCGACGCGGTCCGCACGGTTTCCAGCCATCCGCATGCCCAGCCGCAGTGCCGCCGGTGGCTTGCCAAGAACCTGCCCGACGCGCGCTGGGAACCGTCGTTCAGCAACTCCGAGGCAGCCCGCCGTGTCCAGGTCGGGGAGGTCGACGCCGCGCTTGCCGGCGCCTTCGCCGCCCCCCGCTACGGTCTGTCGGTGCTGGCCGACGACGTTCAGGACGTCGACGGGGCGCAGACCCGTTTCGTGCTGGTCACCCGCCCGGGGCCGCCGCCGCCGCCCACGGGTTCCGATCGCACCACGGTGGTGCTCTTCGAGCGGGACGACCATCCCGGCGCGCTGCTGGAGATGCTGACCGAGTTCGCCGTCCGGGGTGTCAACCTGACCCGGCTGGAGTCCCGGCCGACCGGCGCGGGCTTAGGCCGGTACTCCTTTTCGGTCGACTGTGAGGGGCACGTAACCGAGGCGCGGGTCGGGGAGGCGCTGTCGGCTCTGCATCGCGTCTGCGCCGAGGTCCGCTTCCTGGGCAGTTACCCGAGGGCGGACGGGCGGGCCGGGGTGGTGCGGCCGAGCACATCCGACGATGCCTTCCGTGATGCCGCGGTCTGGCTG
>NZ_CAAAFT010000026.1:6061-14411 GCF_900634765.1 Candidatus Protofrankia californiensis
CCCGAGGGCGGACGGGCGGGCCGGGGTGGTGCGGCCGAGCACATCCGACGATGCCTTCCGTGATGCCGCGGTCTGGCTGTCGGGTCTGCGCGGGCAGGCCCACGCCCGGGTTGCCGGCGGATCCGCGACCTGCCGGGAATGGCAGCCGGGTAACCCGTAGATCTGGAGTAACGCAACGCGCCTGGATTGTCCTGTACCGGACATCTGGGGCAGGTGACTGTGCGTCACGTCCGGTTGGTTCGGAAGGCGACCGCATGTGTCGTGGTCTGTGCGTGTTCTCTCCCGCTTCTCTGTCGGGTCACGCCGCTCCCGGCACTTTTTTGTGTTACCTTGAGTTACATTATCGCTACCAAGAGGGTTCGCTCGGGTGTGCGAACGAGTCGCCTTACCGACAGGACGCCAGGGAGTACGTAGTCATGATTGATACTGGCGAGCTGTTCCCGCCGGTGATCCGGGAGCTCCCGGTGGCCTTGGGTCTCGGTCCTGTCGGTCCTGTCGGGTCGGCGGAGCCGGTCCAGCAGGAACCCCGGGCGCGGAAGGAGCATGATCCTGCCGCTTCCGGCCCGCCGGTCGGTCCGGCCAGTGCATGGTCGGCGGCTGTGGACGCGGAACAACATGTCCCGCATGTCCTGTCTGTCATGCCGATCGCCGCGATTCCAGCCGCCCGCACCCCCCCGGACGATCATCCGGATTCCTGTGCCGTGCAGGCCTCGGTAGGCCATGCGATCCCGGCAGACCGGGTGGATGTCGAGTTCTCCGAAGACTCCCGTGCGGCCGGGTACCAGGCCGCGGCCGGACATCCTCCCGTGGCCGGGCAGCTTCCCACGGTCGGGTACCCTCCTCCGCTTGGGTCCGTGGCAGCCGCGAGCTCACCGACGTCCGACCGCAGGCAGTTCCACCTTTATGCCGGTGCCGCCATGGTGGGCGCGCTCCTACCCGACGGGCAGTCCATGGACCCAGTCGATGGCCGCGGTACGACGAGCGCACAGGTCGCGGTCGCCCACGCCGAACAGCAGCTGGCCGGACTGCTCGCTACCCACGAGCACACCCCGCCCGCCCACGTGCTTGCCCAGACGGTCCGGCTGCGGCGCTGCCTGGACCAGCTCGCCCAGTGCCCCCTGACCGCCTCCGACGCTCGCCGGCTGCGCATTGTTGCTGGTCGAGCCACTGTCCTGCATGCCGATGCCGCCTTCAAACTGGGCGATCCCGATGCGGCGCGGGCCCTGGCCGCTACCGGTTTTGCCGCCGGGGAGTGGGCCGGTGACGGCCCGTTGCAGGGGTCTGCCCGCGAGATCGGGGCGGTCGCCGAGTTCTACGGTGGTCGCCCGGACGTGGCCCTGCAGCTCGCCCGTGACGGGCTGCGGTATGTCGGTGCGGGTCCGGTGCGGGCCCGGCTGGTCTGCCAGGAGGCCCGCGCGCTGGCTGCGCTCGGTGACGTCCGGGGTGCGGCGCGGGCGCTCGACCTCGCCTACGATCTCGCTGACATGATTCCCGTGGAACAGTGGGGATCTCCCGGGCCGGGTTTCGACACCTTTCACCCGGTCGAGGTCTCCTACAACGCGACCACGGCGTTGTGCCTGCTCGGACGATCCCGGGCCGCCGAGGAACACGCGCAGCTCGCCATGCCGCAGCTCGATGCGATGAACGCTCCTGGTTTCCGGTCGGTGATTCGTCTTGATCTTGCACTGGCGCTGGCCCGCCAGGGTCGACTCGAACTCGACCGGGTGTGCGCGCTGGCCACCGAGGCGATTTCGATTTCCTGGGGGCGTACGGTGGCGTCGGCGTCGAACCGGGCCGACCAGCTACTTGCGATAACCCGGGCGCACGGCGAGGTCCGGGACGTCCGGGAGCTCGCCGCATACGTCCGGGGATGGCAGCGGGAGGGCGGGCGGCAGCCGGCCGGTTCGGACGAGGCTGGTGTCGGAACAAAGGCTGCCGCAGCAACTGGCGCGGGAATGTCTACAGGAGCATCATCTGCCGCTGGTTCGCGGGAGGCTGCCGTGGAGATCGAGTGGTGAATCGTGGACGGCGCTGACCCCGCGAGACCTCCGTAGCACGACAACGGACGGTGCATATCACGTGAATCACTTGGACGGCGTGGGAATGTCGACGGGTGTGCCGGTTGCCGGTGGCGGGCGTTTCACCGTCACAAGGGCCTGGAAAATTCTCCAGGAGATCTGCGCGGCGGTCGGGCTGGACGGCCGGGACGCGGAACTTATCAAGATTGCGGCAAATGCGGTGTTCCGGCTGCCCCGGGCCGGGGTGATCGTCCGGATATCCGGATCGCAGGCGATGGCACACCGGGCGGACAAGGTCGTCCAGGTCGCTCGCTGGCTTGCCCGCCACGACGTACCGGCCGTGCGCCTCGCGCCAGGCATGCCGGCACCTTTGCGAATCGCCGGCACCGTGGCCACCCTGTGGATCGACGCCGGCTCCGGGAGGTCGGTGAGATCGGGGGAGCCGTCGAGATCGGCCGTCGGAATCCCCTTCCCACCCGCGGGCGGGGACGAGCAGCTGCGCACCAGGGCTCGTGGGTCGGCCGGGCGTGGGGTAGGGGGCCGGGCAGCGACGGTGCGTGGGGCCACGGCAGGCGGGGCGCCGCGAACAGACGTCCCTCCGACAGCGCGCGACCTGGCCGTTGCCTTGCGCCAGCTCCACGCACTGCCGCTTCCGGACGTTCCCCTACCCCGTTTCGACCCGCTCGCCGACGTCCGTCGACGTCTTGCCGACGCCGAGGGGCTGCATGCTGCCGACCTTGCGTTTCTGCGGCGACTGGCCAGCCGGTGCGAGGCCGCGCTCGAGAGCGTGGCGTACGCTTTGCCGGCCGGGATCGTCCATGGCGACGCCCATCTGGGAAACCTCGTCAAAGCTCGTGACGGCGAGGTGCTGATATGCGATTTCGACGCCACCTGCTACGGGCCGACCGAATGGGATCTGATCCCGTTGGCTGTCGGACGGCTGCGGTTCGGCTACCCGTTGGAGCAGCACGTGGCACTTGCCTCCGCGTACGGTTTCGACGTCATGCGCTGGCCGGGCTTCGAGGTATTGCGGGCGGTGCGGGAACTGAAGCTGGTGACGAGCGTGGTACCGGTCCTCGCGAGCAACCCGCGGGTGGCCGCGCAGTTCGCCGTCCGCCTTGCGAGCCTGCGTTACCGGGACGAGACCGTCCGCTGGATGCCCTATTCCTGACACACCCCCCGTCCCTGAGAGTGTGTCAGGGATCTGATTGTCCACGGGATTTTGGCAGATCGCTGAACCCTGACATTCGTCAGGGTTCAGCGTCTTCTCGGAAATCATCGTCCTTCGCAGGGATCGCCGTCTTCTCAGGGATCCCGCCCTGCACCGGATACGAGTCCTTCGCGGTCGGGCCTTCGGGTTTGGGTCCTTTGAGGTTGCGTCGATGGATCCGGCGGCTGATGTCGCCATGTTATCGGAAAAACGCTGGTGGATGTTCCTGGGAAGTGTCGCGATTGTGTTTGCCGGCCAGGCCGGCTCGAACCTGTTGGCGTACGCCGGTCTGTCACAACGGGTTGCTCCACGCCAGTTCGCGGAACCGGGTGAAGTCGGTGTCGGCTGAGGCGAGGGCTGCTCGGCTGCATGGGGATGCTGGTTGGGTGGTCCGTGATGCGGTGAGGTAGCCCGTACGGTACGGCCGTCAGCAGGCGGGGGCTGCCGATGCCGTGGTCGCGCTGTAGACGTTCGTGTCGGGGATCCAGCCGTCGGTCGACAGGCGGTTCCAGTTGTCGCTGCCGGTGGACAGGCCGGGTGGGGGCGGGACGTACGTCGAGTGGACCCAGCAGACGGTGCGGACCAGGTCGCCGTGCCGCAGGGTCGCGATCACCGAGGCGTCCGCCCCGGCCGACGACCGAACCGCCAGCCCGTCGTTGCCGGCGGCCACAGCGAACGGGCCGGTGTCCGTCCGCGGCTCTCCCGTTCCCAGCCGCGGATCGCCGATATTGCCCACGCAGGCGGGAACGACGGCGTTGAGGGTGCCGGTGTGGGTATAGGTGTCGTTGATCCATCCGGAGCTGGTGTAGTCCCACAAGCGGGACGTGGTGTTGCGTGCGGTGACGGACTGGCCGTACACCGCGCAGTAAAGGGTGACCGTGGCTCCGTCCGCGACAGCGCCCAGCCGGCCGAAGACCGGGTTGGTGGTCGGGCCGCGCCAGGTGGGCACCGTGGCGCCGGAGGTGTCGGCGTAGACCGTCACCGGGACGCCCGCACCCAGCGGCCTGCCGGTTTCCGTCGGCCTGCCGGCTGCGGTCGGCGTGGTGCCGGCTCCCGACGGTGTCCCCGGCGCGGACGGGCCCGCAGGCGGCGTCGTGGACCGGGTCGGTGGCGCGTCCGTCGAAGCCGTGGCCCCGGCCCTGGAACCGCTGGCCGTCGGGACCGTCGCGCGTACGGATATGGCGTCGTCGCGGGTGTTGCCGGTGTCGCGGCTGAGCGCCAGCGCCAGTCCGGCGCCTGTCACGAGCAGGATCACGGCGCAGGTGCCGGCGAGTACCAGCCGCCCGCGACGCCCACCGGGCCGGCGGTTGAACGGACCATTCCCCGTCGGTGATATCGATGTCGGTAACGGGGGAGTGGAGGGCCAGGACGCTCTCGGCGCGGCGGTCGGTATGGGCACCGGGCTGGGCGGTGGTGTGGGCGCCACCCAGCCCGCGCCGAGCAGCCTGCGGGTGGCCTCGTCGGCGTCGGTGACGCCGGTCACCTGCTGCCCGACGATGGTGGAGACGAGGTCGACCGCGCTCGGCCGGTGCGCCGGGTTCTTGTCGAGCGCTCGTAGCAGCAGGGGGACGAGGGCTTCAGTCACACCGGCGAGATCGGGGCTCTCGTTCAGGCTGCGGAATGCCGATGCGGTCGGTGTGCCGGCCGGGAACGGGTGGCGGCCGGTCGCGGCGAACACGACGCACATGGCCCACGAGAAGATGTCGGCTGCGGGGCCCGCCCGCTCACCGAGTAGTTGTTCCGGCGCCATCCAGGCGACCGTCCCGATGAGGTGGCCCGTCCGCGTGTGATCCGAGCCGTCGAGGTCCCGGGCGATACCGAAGTCGATGACCTTCGGGCCGTCCCAGGCGAGCAGGATGTTGGACGGCTTGAGGTCGCGATGCACCAGACCGGCGGCGTGTACGGCGACGAGGGCGTCGGCGAGGCCGGTGGCGAGATTGACGAGCATGGATTCGCTGAGATGGCCGCGGTCGGCCACGGCAGCGCCAAGGTTGACTCCTTCGACGTAGTCGGTGGCCATCCACGGCAGTGGCGCGTCGACGTCGGCGTCGCGGACCTCCGCCACAAATGTCCCGTGGACGCGGCGCGCCGCCGAGACCTCCCGGCGGAACCGCTCCCGGAACTCCGGGTCGGCGGCAAGTTCAGGCCGGACGACCTTTACCGCCGCGGGGTGGCCGTCCGTGCCGAAGCCGAGGTAGACGGCGCCCATTCCACCAGTTCCGAGCCGTCCCTGAAGCCGGTACTGCCCGACGTTGCGGGGATCGGCGTCGGTCAGCGGCGCCAGCACGCCCGGCCCCTCCTCCAACATCCTGGTGGTCGCGGGGCATGACCGCCCGCCGAGCCCCACCGTACCGAGCCAGCGGTACCGGTCGCCACGGGGCCGGAGACGGTCAGGAGACCGTCGGCCGGATCAGGACAGAACGACTGGCTGCGCCCAGCCGGCTCCGATGGTGCGAAGAAGCGACATGGACGTGCTGTTCCGGGTCCGGAGCATGCGCGGATTTCCGTTTTCCGGATCATTTTCCGGCAATAATGGAGGGCCGGGCGAGGGGGAGTTTCGAGGAGCGTTCAGCGGACCGTCCGGTATCCGTTGTAACCCGCTTTCAAAAGCTGTTCGAAACGGCAGGCGGACACCTCGGTCGGATGGCTTCTTACGGTACGGTCAGCGCTTGGCGTGCACTCCGGGAGCGACTGGTACCGGTGCCGCGTGGCTGCCCAGCGTGTCAGGTATTCGGCGCTGGGTGACCGTACGGGTGAGCTACCGCCCGATATTTGTTCGCCTTTTGACGGAGAGTGTCACCATTGCTGCGGCGAGTGGCTCGAGTCTTTTTCCTCGACTATTTTTCTTCTTTTGCCGGCATGCCTCCATTTCACCCCATGAGAAACCTGCAGAATTACAACCTGCGAAGTTGGCCGTTGGGGTTGACCGGTTGAGCATCCAGTGCGGTAGTGTCACTTCTCGTTCGGTCGGTATACGACGAGAGGAAAAATGCGATGGCACAGCAGCAGCAGGAGCAGATCGAGCAGCAGCTGCGGCAGAACTGGCAGCAGATTCGGTACCGTCTGCTCGACGAATTCGGCCAGGTCGGCACCGCGGACCTCGACGCCGCTCGCGACGTCAACGACCTCGTTCAGCGGATCGCGGACAAGACCCACCACAGCGAGCGCTACGTGGAGACCCGCCTGCAGGAGCTCGTTGGTGCGGGTGCTTCCCTCGGGCAGCGCGGTGGCCAGGGCTTCGGCCAGCAGATCGGCCAGCAGCAGCAGGGACAGGGACAGCCCTTCGGCCGGTAGTAATGCGGAAGTATCCCGGCGGTGAAAACACCGCTGTGCGCCCTGGGATCTCCGTGACATCGCTGTGTGCACGTGTCTGGGGATCTACGTGGCGCGGCGCGTGCGGTGACCGTGTTGTACTTGTGCTCGGCCACCGGGCGCGACTGCCCGGGATCTTCCTGTTGTGAATGTTCCGACCAGTCAGGTGGTCTCACCGCCAAGTATTAGGAGACCACCTGACTGGCTGGACGAGGAGCGCGCAATCATGGTTTTTCGCGCCCAGGCTCGGGTCCCCGGGCCGCCGGTTCAGGAACCGAAGCGGCCGGCAGGAGCGCGGACATCAGGCGGTGAGGCTCAGCAGCAGTGTCCGGTACTCGAGCAAGGCGTCGATCAGTCCCAGGACGACGGCGTTACGAGGCATCTGACCGAGTTCGATCAGCATTGAATCCGTCTGTTCCAGTGTCGGCTGAGCGTCGACAGCTGCGACGAGTGTGACCAGTCTGCTCATGAGTAGACCTCCAACGACTCTCGGTCGTGAAGCGATTTCCACTCAGTCAGCACGCTGTGCGGCGGGATCGCCTCACCTGATGTACCTGCTGAAACGGCATCGCGTGGCGGGTTCACCAACATTTCCGACTCCATGCCCCTCGAGAAGGAGCCCGGCTCCTTTGTCGGGCAGCGATACATCCGATCTTACTGTAAGAAACGTAGAACCTCGGTGTTCCCGTCGGGTTGAGCGTCCGTTACGGTAAGGTAACAAAGTTTGCGTCCCGTGGCCGGTCCGTCGGGCCGCCGCGTCGTCGCGCTAATACGTTGAATAGCCGGCTCCGCCGGCTGAGGGTGTTCCCGAGCGCATCAATCTCCCGGCGCTGTGCATCCGTCCCGGCTGCGCATGGTGCAGCCGACGTCATGGATTCAATCAACGGTACCGGCGCAACCCGCCGACGCAGGCGCTGAACCAGGCGGTACGAGCGGTTCGTTAAGCTGCGGTAGTCACGTGATGATGGGTTTGACGTTGTCGGTCACGAGGCCGGTCGTATCGGTGGCCGGTTTACTGCGGATTGCGTCGGTTGCCCTGGCGCGCGATAAGGTGGCGATGGTCTGCCGGAGCCGACTGGCCGGAGTTGACCAGGGCGAAGAAGGCATGACCGTGTTTGTTGCTGTGGCAGGGCTGCGTACCGGATCGGCGAAGCCGGCCGGAGAAGGTCTGCGGAGGCCGGAATCGGGTCCGTTGGAGCGCCCCGCCCGGTAGCCTCGGACGGGTGGTCAGTGCGGGTTTGTTCCCGGGCGGCAGATGGCGGTCGCGGCATGGTTACTGAACCGGTCGGCAATTCCGTCCAGGATGCGCTGGTAGCGCCTACGGTGGATGAACCGGTGGATGGCGACCTCAGCCGTGAGCTCGAAGACGTGGCGCATCGCGCGTGGCCGCCGCTGCGCGAGCAGCGGGTGGGCGGCTGGGTGCTGCGGGAGTCGGCTGGCTCATCCCGGCGCGGCAACTCCGTGTGGGCCCGCGGCGACGTCGACGACATCGCCGACGCCCTGGACGCTGTCGGTGAATTCTATGCTACTGCCGGTCTGCCGCCGACGGTCCAGATCACGCCCGTGTCCATGCCCTCGGCTATCCACGAGGTGCTGGACGCGGCCGGTTTCGACGACACCGGACCGACCGACGTCTGCATCGCCGATCTCGGGGAGATCGGCGAACGGCTGGTCGTGGGAGCCACCAGGAACGTGCCTGCCAGACCTGGCAGCTCCCGGCCCGCCGCAGTCAACGGCCACCGGACGATCCTTCTTGACACCGTCGGCGACACCTGGCTGGACGTTGCCGGACAGGTGCTGGCGACTTTCG
>NZ_CAAAFT010000026.1:14436-16545 GCF_900634765.1 Candidatus Protofrankia californiensis
GACCATGCCCGCGGCATATGTCCTGTGCATGGTGGACGGTGTGCCGGTGGCTGTCGGCCGCGGGACTGTGGACGGCGACTGGTTGGGGGTCTACAGCATGGCGACCGTGCCGGCCGCGCGCGGCCGGGGAGCTGCCCGCGCGGTCCTCGCCAGGCTGGCGGCCTGGGCTGTCGACGCGGGCGCGTCCCGTGCCTATCTCCAGGTCGAGCAGACGAGTACGGCGGCCCGCCGGCTGTACGCCGCGCTCGGGTTCCGCCCGGTCTACCGCTACTCCTACCGCCGGCTGCATGCCGCCGGTGTTCCCGGCACACCACCACATGAACGGCGGCGCGCCAGCCCTCAACGGCCGTGACACCAGTCGTGGCGACGTGAATGACAGCGGCGTCGACGATGCCGACCGGGTGACCCTCGGCTGGTGGCTGGCCCTCACACTAACTCCGCCGGGGTTAGCGTGAGGACGCATGACGTCCGTGCAGGTCAGCCGCAGTCTCCTTGAGCCGGTGGGGCGCGCCCGTGTGATGGGTGTGATCAATGCGACTCCGGACTCGTTCTCCGACGGGGGCACCTATGCGACCGCGGTCGACGCGGTCCGGGCCGGCCTCGCGATGGTTGCTGACGGCGCCGACATCGTCGATGTCGGGGGCGAGTCGACTCGACCGGGCGCGGGTAGGGTCGATCGGGCCGAGGAGCTGCGCCGTGTGCTGCCGGTGGTGACGGAGCTGGCCGCGGCAGGTGTTGCGGTGAGCGTCGACACGACCCGCCCGACGGTCGCCGAGGCCGCGTTGACCGCGGGCGCGGCGATCATCAATGACGTGTCGGGTGCTGCTGACCGCGACCTGTTGGCGATCGCCGCCGAGTGGGCGGTTCCCTACGTTCTCATGCATGCCAGAGGTGTGAGCGCGAACATGTCCGCCCGTGCGGTCTACGGTGATGTCGTGTCCGAGGTCGTCGCCGAACTCCGTGAGCGCCTCGATGTGGTGTTCGCCGCCGGGATCGCGCCCGAACGGGTGATTGTCGATCCGGGAATCGGTTTCGCGAAGAAGAGCAGGCACAACTGGACGTTGTTGGCCCACATGGACGCCATCGCTGCGTTGGGTTATCCCCTGCTGGTCGGCACGTCACGCAAGTCCTTCCTGGGGAGCCTGCTCGCGGACGCTGACGGACGGCCCCGGCCGGCCGGTGACCGTGACGACGCGACCCAGGCGACGACCGCGCTGCTGGCGGCCGAAGGGGTGTGGGCGGTCCGGGTGCACGCGGTGCGGGCCGCGGCTGACGCCGTGCGGGTTGCCCAGGCATGGCGGGACGCCCGCGAGCAGCGGACGCGGCCGGCGGGGAGCGGACCTGCGCCGGCGCGCAGGGCGTCCGCCGGGCCGGATTCCGCCGTGCCGGCTTGCGGTGCGCTCCGGCTCCCGCCTGCGGGTGCCGTATGACCGGTGCGTCACCGGCCGGTGGTTCATCGGCCGCGTCCCCCGCCGTGCCACCTGTGGCGTCCCCCCCCACCACGGCCGACCGGATCGCTGTGACCGGACTGCGGGTCCGTGGTCGTCACGGCGTGCTACCGGCCGAACGTGAGCTCGGTCAGGAGTTCGTGGTGGACGCCGTGCTGTGGCTGGACACCCGGCCGGCTGCCGCAAGCGACGACGTCGCCGCCACCGTCGACTACGGGACGTTGGCACAGGCACTGGCCGGGATCGTCGCCGGCGAACCCGTCGATCTGATCGAGACACTCGCGCACCGGCTGGCTGAGGTATGCCTGGCCGACGGCCGGGTCCTACGGACGGAGGTGACCGTACACAAGCCCGCCGCGCCGATCCCGCTGCCGTTCACCGACGTCGCGGTCACCGTCACCCGAGACCGGCCGGCATGAGCGAGGTCACGGATCCGCGGCGGTCCCAGGAGGCGGTCGCGCACCGGTCGCCAGAGCACCAGTCGCCAGAGCAGCAGCTGCCAGGGCACCGGTCGCCAGAGGGCCTGTCGCCGGGGCAGCAGGCGCCGGGACGGCAGCCATCGGCGGTGTTGGCGTTGGGTTCGAACCTCGGTGACCGTCTTGCCCGGCTTCGCGCCGCCACGCGCCTGCTGGGGGCCGTGGCGGTGTCGCCGGTGTACGAG
>NZ_CAAAFT010000026.1:16614-19672 GCF_900634765.1 Candidatus Protofrankia californiensis
CCCGGCTTCGCGCCGCCACGCGCCTGCTGGGGGCCGTGGCGGTGTCGCCGGTGTACGAGACCGCACCTGTCGGCGGGCCCGACCAGGACGATTATCTCAACGCGGTGGTGCTGGTCCCGGCAGCGTCACCGCGGGACCTGCTCGCCGCGGCGCGGTCGGCCGAGGACGCCGCATCCCGGGTGCGGAGCGTCCGCTGGGGCCCCCGTACCCTGGATGTTGACGTGATCGCGTGCGGTGACCTGGCCAGCGACGATCCGGACATCCTGATCCCGCATCCACGCGCTCACATGCGTGCGTTCGTCTGTGTGCCGTGGCTGGACGTCGACCCGGACGCGGTGCTGCCCGGGCATGGCCGGGTCGAGGACCTGGTGGCTGGTCTGGACGTGTCCGGGGTCCGCCGGACGCCGTGGAGCCTGTGCGGGTGAAGCCGACGCGGGTGCGGGAGCTGGTGGCGGCAGCCGTGGTGGTCGGCGTGCTGGCGTACGTGTTCCTGACCTTCACCTATCGGGACCTGCCGCGATTCCCACGGACGGCGCCGCTGTCGCTGTTCATTGTCGGGCTGGTGGAGGCACAGACCGCCTCCATCACCCGACGCCGGTTGCAGGGGCGTCCGGGCACGAGGCCGATCCTGCCGTTGACCGTTGCCCGGCTGGCGGCGCTGGCGAAGGCGAGCAGTCTGGCCGGCGCCGCGCTCGTGGGGGCGTGGGCGGCCGTGCTCGGTTACGTGCTGCCGCGCCTGGGCGAGTTCGGTACGGCCGGCACCGACGCGGTCACCGCCGCTCTCGGGGTCTCGGCGGCGTTGGTGCTCCTCGTCAGCGGGCTCCTGCTCGAGCGTGTGTGTCGGATCCCGAAGTCCTAGGACGACCAAGATAAGGATCTCATGATCCGGCGCTTGTCAACTGGGCGCGCGCAACGCCAGCGCAACGCCGTGGTACACCGATGGGGGACATATAGCTTGGGCGCGGATCGTAAGGAGGTCAGTCGGTGGCCGACGGTGTGCGACGCTCTGACGCGGCGAATCCGCGTCGACCCGGAGTCGCGGACGGTGCGCCGGAGTCGGCGGCCTACCCCGACGCAAGACCGGCCTCCGCGAGCCGCGGCGGTTACCCTCCGGCTTCCTACCAGAACCAGGATGCTGATCGCCGCCATGACGCCCGTCCATATCAGGGCTCTGACTCCTATCGGAATCCTGACTTCCACCAGGATTCCGCTTCCTATCAGACATCCGCGGGTCCTTATCCGGTGTCCGGGGGATATCAGCCGTCCAACGGGTATCCCCCGCCGGGTCCGGGACGGGGACCCGGACCCGGTTCGTACCCGGACCCGCGGGCACCTGGTCCTCACCAGACACAGGGCGCACCGCCGCAGGCCGGATACGGCCGGGACGAGTTGGGCCCCGGTTACGGGGCCGGGGCGGGTTACCGCGGTGAGCCTGCATCCGGCGGTTACGCTTCGCCGGCCGGCGTTTCCACCCCCGACTTCTACAGTGAGCAGACCCGTCTCGCGTCAGGGGCCAGGCAGGCTGGGCTGCCACCGGTCGATCCGGGTTTGCGCGCCGAGGAGCCCTACCGGGAGGAGCCTTACCGCCCGCCCGCACCCCGCCCGCAGGCACGGCCGGGCGGTTTCGGTGGCCATCAGCCCGCTGCGTCCAACCTCCGGCAGGGGGGCCAATATCAACCCGGTGCGCCCTACCCGCCGGATGGCGCCGGCTATCCGGCGGCTCCTTCCGGCCCCGGTGCATACCAGCCGCCGGTGGACTTCGAAGCGGGCTACCCCGGTGGTGGGGAGGCAGGCGCCGCGCGGGACGCTGCGGCAGCGACGGCCGCGCCCCCCACGACCGTAGGTGGTTTCCCGCCGTCCCGGGCGGGCGGTCAGGGCGGGACGACCGGGCGGCGGCCACTTGCACCACCTGCGCCACTTGCACCACCTGCGCCACCGCTGTCCCGGCTGCCACGGGATCCGTTGCCGGTCGACGGGCCGGCAACGGACGACATGATGGCCCTCGCGGACCTGCGACTGAGGCAGGGTGGCGACCGCGCCGAGCGCCCGGACGGTGTTCCCCCGCCCAGGACCAGGCAGGCGGGTGCCGACATGTCGGCACCCGCGGCCCGTCGAGCTGGATCGCAGCGATCCGGCCGCAGGGCGAGCTCGTCGGCTGCCGACCAGAGCACCGGCGAGCAGGTCGGCGCGGTCCGCTCCGATCACGGCAGGCGCCGGGACGAGCGAAGCAGCCCCCGGTCGACGGATCGATCCGCGAGCCGGTCCACGGACCGGTCCGCGGAGGGCACCGGAACACGCCAGAACCGTCCGCGTGATGCCGCCGGAGTCACTCCGCTGCTGCGTCGACTGCTTTACGCGGTGGTGATTCTCGGTGTCGCCTTTGCCCTCGGAGGTGGGGCCGGGTTCGTGTGGCAGAAGATCAGTTCGAGCGGGAGCGGTGACAAAGCCGGCGCCACGGCCCGGCCGTCCACCGCGGCTGGCAGCACGGCCGGCGCCTCCGCCGGGCCCGGGGCGTCCGCGGGCCGGCCGCCGGCCGCAACAGCAGCCCCGGCGACTGTTCCAGCCGACTGGGTCGCTGTCGCCGACGCACAGCAGAAGGCGAAGTTCTCCCATCCGCCGGGTTGGAAACAACGCCGGGACAACACGGGGGTCTTCTTCGGTGAGCCGCCGGTGGGGAGCGTGACGTCCGGCGGCCCGCAGATGGTCGGCGTCGCCCGGGTTGCCGCGTCGGACCAGGCGGCTGCGCTCAACATCGTCCAGGATTCGGAATTCGCCAGTCAGCCAGGACTGACCAAGGACGGCTCCCGGGTGGTGACGGACTCCAGCGGCGCGCAGGTCCAGGAGTGGGTCGGCTCGTACCTGCGCGAAGGGCAGCGGGTGACCTATGTGATGCGGACGCTACCGGCCGGGGACGTGGTCTATGTCCTGATCTCCCGGTCGTCGGCGGAGTCGGCGGACACCGCGACCGCGCTGATCGGGAGCTTGCGCGCGTCCTTCAGCCCCGCATGATCTTGAGGTTCCCGGGGTTCCCGGGGTTCCCGGGGTTCCCGGGGTTCCC
>NZ_CAAAFT010000026.1:19806-22415 GCF_900634765.1 Candidatus Protofrankia californiensis
TTCCCGGGGTTCCCGGGGTTCCCGGGGTTCCCGGGGTCCTCGGGTCCTCGGGTCGCTACAGGTCGGGTCCGGGCGTGGATGAGCGCATCGGCGCGAGCAGCCGCCAGATCACCTCGGCGGTGTCGAACCGTTTCGGACCGGTGACGGGTGGCCAGCCGTGGGCGACGCCGGGAAGCAGGAACTCCACGATCCGCTCGCCGGACGAACACGCCGTCTCCCGTTTGATCGCCGTGTACTTATCGCTGCTGGTCGACGCGGAGGGGGTCCCAGCCGTACGGCCGGCCGGAGTCCGTCGTGTGCGGCTGGTGGGATCTGCGGTCTGCGGGGCGTCCCGCGAAGTGTCCTGATCCGCACCGGGGCCGGTCGTATCCGTGACTTCGGCTCCGTCGAGGCCAACCGGCAGGCCGCCTGCGGTGTCCCCGATCGCAACACCATCACTGTTGGTCATCACAGTGTCCTGCGGTAGTGATGGTTCAGGGCAGCCGGCGCTGGCCCGGAAAGGCGACAGGCTTCGCCGCACCGACTGCAGGGGCGTTCCAAGAGCCTCGGACCAGGCGTCGCCGGTATAGGGAACGCGTTCGTCGAGCTGGCCGTGGATGGCCACCACGGTCACCGGTTTCGCCGGTGCGCAGTCGGCCACCTGCAGGCTGGCCGCGACCACCGCAATCCCGGCGATCTCGGCGGCATGCTCGCAGGCATAGCGATAGGCGATCATCCCGCCGTTGGAGAAACCGGTGAGCATCACCCGCTGTCGGTCGATCGGGTAGTGCTGCTCCAGATGCGAGATGAGCGCCCGTAGCCATCCGACGTCATCGACGTGTTCGGCCGCGGACTGTCCGCAGCAGGTGCCGGCGTCCCACGAGGCGTTCAGACCATCGGGGTAGGCCACGGCAAACCCCGCCCTGACCGCAAGCGCGTCGAAGCCCCACTGCGACTGCGGTTCCGTGCTGGTGTTGCGCAGGCTGTGCAGCGCGACGACGAGCGGAAAAGGCCGCGGGGTCGTGGCGGCCGGCAGGGTCAGGCGTAACTGCGTTGTGCGTCCTGATCGTTCGTAGGCGTCCGGCCCGGTTGTCGCGGTAGGCAGGGCGATCGTGACAGTGGTCGGCGAGGTGGTCGGCAGGACATGGGACTCGTACACGCTCCCGCATCCCGCAGCGCATAAGGCCAGGAGGGATGTGAACGCGACGGAGCGGGCCAGCAGGCTACGGCGGCGTGAGGACGGCGCCGCAGGCGCCACACGGGAAGACGGCACCACACGGATTTTGTCCTGTTAGCGACAGAAGCCCGTCACCGGTGCCGGCGTTGACTTCCTCGTATGGTGCGAGGTCTGCGCGTGATATCTGTTTCGCCGTCTCGACCGGTGAGAGGAATGACTCTCGCGGACGGTAAGGAGGCGGACGGTAGGGAACTGCTCGGGAAAGTGGATGGCGAGGGTGCCGTGGGTGAAGGCCGGCCCGTGGGAGGTCCCACAGGAGGCCCCGTGGGAGACGAGGTGCCTGCGGAGGGCTCCGGGTGGGGCGGATCCCCGGCAGGTTGTGCTCCGGTGGTGGATCCGAATGCCGGGGAACCCGGGTCGGCGCCGGAACCGGGCGCTGGACCGAGACCGGCGGTGGCGTTCGGGACCGTGTCCGTGATCGTGTTCCGCCCCGGAGCCGACCCCGGCCCCGGAGCGGGACCCGCGCCGTGCTGACCTGTCCGCACCACGCCCAGGCGCGGGCGTTGCGCCGGGTCCGGGGGAACGGTCCAGGTCGCTATGCTCGCTATGCCCTCAAGGTCCGTGTCCTGAAGGTCCGGCAGCGGTTGCAGGACCGCGGCGCGGTACTGCACAAACGCCTCCTGCGCGCGGCTCTCCAGGTTGTCGACCAGTTCGAGCTGCTCGCGGACGCGGCGTTCGCCGGCTGGTCCGGCTGCGAGAAGGTCCGACAGGCAGCGGTCGACGGCGCGACGGGCCTGCAGCCAGACGAGGAGCAGCCGGGAGCGCTCCAGGTCTGATGGCGTGTCCACCGAGATGTCTCCCCACTTCCCGCGTTCTACGCAAGTGGCCCTGTGGCCGCCGTTGGTTACGACTCTCTGTCGTACCAGAGTGCCTTACCCACACCCGTCGCGTGCGTCAGTTCGTGGAACGGGCCCGGGTACGTTGTGGCTGATCCGGACAGGTGTCACCCTCGCTGTGACTGTCGGTGCCGCGATCGGTGATGCCATCCGGTCCCACGCACAGCTGGGACGTCATGACATCCAACGGCTGAGACGTTGCGGGATGTCATGGTTGTCGGGCGGGTCCGGTGTGACCCTCTGGTTCGCCCGTCTCCTGGTGCGGGGGGAGCGGACCCGACGCAGTATCCGGCCGCCCACTGGTGCGGCTCGCCGCGCCCAGGTCGCTCACGGAGACCACCACCGGCTCCTCGGCTGCGGAGCGTGCCCGGTTGCCGCGCCACGTTGACCGGGCGGTGGTCAGCTCCTGTCCCCCGCGCTGCAGGATCTCCTCCCAACGTTGTTGCATGGGACGGATGAGTCCGCCGCCCACCCCCACGATTGTCACTCCGGTAACGGTCGCGAGCAGAGCGTAGAGCATCGGTGTTGTCACGGATGTGGCAAGGCCGATCTCGTCC
>NZ_CAAAFT010000026.1:22440-30367 GCF_900634765.1 Candidatus Protofrankia californiensis
GAGCGTAGAGCATCGGTGTTGTCACGGATGTGGCAAGGCCGATCTCGTCCAGGGCGGCCTTGCCAAAACCGATCATGATGATGGCGGCGCTGACGGTCGCCGCCGTCCCGGCGTAGGGCAGGCCGCTGAGGGCGTTCCCGACACATGCATGCGCGGCGGACGCCAGGGTTGCGCCGACCGCGAGGACGACGCACGCGAGTACGGCCTGCGCCAGCAGGAGGACGAGGTCGTGGACGAGGTTGCTCACCGGGTTGATGCCGAACACGCCGAGTGCCAGCTGGAGGAGCACCAGCAGCGCGATGGCGAACGTGATCCGCATGAGGCCGATGCGCAGGTCGGGTGCGGGACGACGGAGCACGCGGGTGAGCCCGCCCCGGTCGAGCAGGTTGTCGGCACCGGCGCGGACCAGGAGACGGTTGACGGTACTGACCAGGCCGCGGGCCGCCAGGCCGCCGGCAATCATGATGAACGCGAACGTCCCGATCTTCGGCACGCTCTGGATGACGGATGCCCACGCGTCCGGGACACCCTGATCCCATCCGGCAGCCTGCGGTACCAATAGTCCTCCTCCGTCTAGAGGGCCGAAGGTGGCGCGATCATGTTTTTCGCGCCCGGGGTTCCGCACCGGATCGGTGGTCGAACGACGACTTCTGGAACATGCCGTAAGTCCCCACAGGGGTGACCGCTAACAGAACACCTCATACACAGCGATCGCGTCATGTTGCCACACGATCGCTGAAAGTAGCTTTCGTGTAGTCCGTCCATGGATGCCCAGGACAAATAGGACGCTCGGGCTCGGACGGACAGCCGGCGGGCCAGGGGCGGTTCAGGTCCGGCAGGCCCAGGTCTCGGGCCGTTACTGATTGGCGACCTTCTACTGGCTACTGGTTGGCGACCTTCCGGACGATCTGCCTGGCGACCCGGTTCACGACAGCCTGGTCGGGCTCGTCGAACACCCGGCCGACCACGAAGGAGCTCTGGACCTGGCCGGAGAACACGAACATCAGGTCGAACGTCATCGGCACCGCCGGCCCGTCGAGGGTCATCGACACCTTCACCCTGGTCAGCGCGGTGACGCCGGCCGGGGGCTTGCGTACCGACGTCGACAGGACCGTGAACGTGCTGCCGTCGGGCAGGTCGGCGGCTTCGGTGTACCCGCGCTTGAGCAGGCTGCCGACGCAGGGGGGGAAGGACGGCTCGGCGGTGATCCGGACTGCCTGCGTTATCACGTCGGCCGGATAGACTGCCGCCACCGAACCCATGAAGACCAGGTTGTCGCTCGTGGAGAAGTATGGTCCCTTGGCCGAGTCCAGCGGCTCGATCCTCGGATCGGTCCCCGACCTCCCCATGCACGAGGCGAAGCTGGTCATCGCGGCGACGGACAGGGCCCCGCGGTTGTCCAGGGACGTGTTCGCGTTGAAGCCGGCGGTTTCCGGACCCTCGGTCAGCACGTAGTCTCCCGCATGCAGATTCGTACGGGCGGCGGCTGACGCGACCGGGGCCGCCGGCTGCTCCGGATCCGTGCTACCGGCAGGCTTCCGCGATCCTCCACAGGCGCTGGCGGCAAGCGCCAGCAGAAGGCCCGCAAGGGTAAGGCCAAGCATCCGGACGCGACAGTGACGCGCTGGCCGGGACGTCTCCATGACCTTCTACCCCCTGGTTGCGGTGGAGCGTTAGGCGGGTTCCCGATTGGTCCAGTATGCACCGATTGCATGGAGTAATATTACTGTTACAGCTACCCGGTGCCGTTCCGCGCTACTGGCTGGGCAGTGCACCACCCGCGAGCGGCCCGGGTGGCCGGGGCGTGCCATCCGATGAATCGTGCCTGACCAGGCGGATGTGAGGATCCGACCGTGATGACCGACTCTTCTCCCGCCGGCACCGGCACCGGCACCGACACCCGTAGCGGCAGCGGTGCGGCGCCTTTCGTCCCGTCAGGTGCTGACCTCGCCGGGCTGGCCGCGGCAGCCGCATCCTGCCGGGGCTGTGACCTGGCGGACCTGCCCGACACCCGGACCGTCTTCGGGGAGGGAAATCCGCATGCGCGCCTGGTCCTCGTCGGAGAACAGCCGGGTGACATCGAGGACCGGCGTGGTCGGCCATTCGTCGGGCCCGCCGGCAAGCTGCTCGACCGGGCGCTTGCGGACGCCGGAATCGACCGGGCTGAGGCGTATGTCACGAACGCGGTCAAGCACTTCAGGTACCGCAGGAGTGACGGTCCGCGGCGTATCCACCAGACACCGGACGCCCGGCAGGTCACTGCCTGCAGGCCATGGCTGGCGGCCGAGCTGAACCGGATCAGGCCGCTGGTCGTCGTCCTGCTTGGCGCGACCGCGGGGCAGGCGCTGCTCGGACCGTCATTCCGGGTGACGAAGATGCGCGGTCGATTACTGCCCGGGCCGCCCGGGTCGGAGGCCCAGCTGATCGCCACACTGCATCCGAGCGCGGTGCTGCGGGTCGACCCGGCCACGCGGGACGAGGTCTACGCGGGGTTTGTCCGCGATCTCCAGCTTGCCGAACGCACCCTTGCCGGCATGTCGACCTGAAACGTTGGACTGATTGGCTGATGCACGTCCGGTACCGGCCGGCGGGAAGCAGCCCGTGATCTCGGGTCTGCCGGATCACGGACCGCCGGCACGGACGCCTGCCCCGGGCAGGCGTCCGTGGTACTGACGGGCGCCCACCCGAGGCGGGCCCAGCGGGTCAGACGACGATCTCCACCGGCGTGCCTAGCGGCAGCAGGCGCGCGAGTCGGGTTATGGCGTCGTTGCTCACCCGGATGCAGCCGTGGCTGACATCCTGACCGAGCAGGTTGGGCTGGTTGGTGCCGTGAATACCGATCACCGGGGCTCGTCCCTCGAACGATTCGAGGGTGGTCGAGAAGCCGCTGAGCCCGAACGCATAGGGCCCGTACGCCCCGGCCGGATTACGGGGCTGCAGCAGTTCGGTCAGGTAGAACTTGCCGCCGGGGGTCGGGGTGTCGCCCGTTCCGACGGCGATCGGCTCGTCGAGGACGACCGCCTGCTTGTCATAGACCCGCAACCGGTGATCCTTGCGGGCGACCACCAGACGGTAGCCGGTCTGGCTGGCCTTCACCTGGGCCGCCTTCACCCAGCCGGTGCTGCCGGCGGGCTGGACCGGCAGCAGCACCTGCCACCAGTCGGGCAGCTTCGCCACCACCAGGAAAACCCGCGGGGCGCCGGCTTCGTTCGGGTTGCCCAGATGGGAGGACGGGGTCGTGGCGATCGGCGATTTGTAGATGTCCACCTTGGGGCCCAGCGCGGTCACGATGGTGGACATCCCGTCCGGGTTGACCGATGTCGCGGCAGCGAGTTCGCTGTGGACCGGCTCCGGGATGGACGTGCTCTCGGGCGCCTTCGGCGCGGGAGCCGCCGACCCTGTGCCCCCACCGCATCCGGTGAAGGCAATCAACCCGGCGAGGACGAGTAACGAAATCTTCGCGCGTCGGATGGACGGTGCGGCCTTGGACAAGGAGGTGGCCTTGGACAAGGAGGCCGACACGGACGTGGATACGGGTGTGCTGCCGGAAGGCGCGGCACCAGCAGGCATACCGGTGGACGATACGGCGTGTGCCGCCGCCCCTGGTGTGGGGCGACGGCACACGATCGAACCCAGAATCATCATCCTGTGTAGTAGACCTTGTCCGTGACGACAGCGTCCGCCGGTGTGGAGACCGGTACGGTGCCTGTGTCCGTGGTCTCGGTGGCGGGTGTCGGCGTGCCGGGGCACTCGGCCACGCCGATGGCGGGGATCGCCTTGAGCAGATTACCCGTCACCAGGTCGAACGGGGTGGCCAGGATCGCGTCCACGGCGGAGGAGACGAGGGTGATGACTCCACCGGGCGGAATCTGGCCGGTGTCACCCTTCCGCTTGGTATCGAACCAGCCGAACCCGTAGGTCTTGTCGGAGATGTTCTTCAGCTTCCACTGTGGGCCCTTCGGGCCACAGGTGTGAAGGATCGACAGTGGCTGAGCCACCAGGTCGCCCACCTTGCTCAGATCGATGAGGCCGGTGAGGTCGACCGGTAGACCCGGGACGAGAGTGAGTAGGTTGTGGAGCACGTCCGGCGACAGCTGCGAGACGTCCGGCGGAAGGTTGGCGGGGAGGTTCGGCGGAAGATTGGTGGGGATGTCCGGCTGCTCCGGCACGGACTGCTGGACCGAGTCCGTCACCTGCCCTTTCAGCTGGTCCGCCACCTGGGGGGGTTCTACCCCGCCGTTTGTCGCCCATGCAGCCGGGGCGGTTAGCCCGATCATCATTGACCCGATTGCGCAGGCTAGAGTCAGCCGTGTCCTGCCTAAACGCATTGTGTTTGCCCCCTCAAGGCCTTCGGCGTGCCGGAAGCGGGCCTGTGGCCTCTGTCACAGCAGCGTGTGCGAGGGATGCTACCAACAGACCTCGGGTACTCGCGCGCAGGGTCGCGGGTTGTGATCCAAGATGTAAATAGGTGTCCGGAAATTGTGTTTCTGTAGACTATTCGATTCGTTCGGCCGGCCGGATTATCGATTCGTCCTGGCCGTGAAGCGGCTCTTGGCGGTCTGCCTCAAAGGGCTTCCCTAAAGAATTTCCCGCTGCATAGTGTCTCACGGTGACAGGCGCTCGATGACCCAGTGCCCGCCCGCGTGCAGGTGGCCATGTTCGCCGGTACAACTGTCTTCGTCATTACTGGTCCAGCGGTAGCGGAGCCGGTCGTGAAGCCGGTCGGGACGTCCCTGCCAGAACTCGACCGTTTCCGGGACGAGCCTTATCCCGCCCCAGAACGCGGGCACCGGGATCTGCTTCGGTTCGGGCCAGTAGGCGTCCAGTTCGGCCCGGCGCCGTTCCAGACGGTCCCGGGAGTCGATCACCTCGGACTGCCGGCTCGCCCACGCCCCGAGCTGCGAGCCGCGCGGCCGGGAATGGAAATACGCCGCGGTCTCGACGGGCGACACACCTTCGAGCCTGCCGATGGCGATGATCTGTCGCTCCAGGGCGTACCAGGGGAACACCAGCGAACCATACGGGTTCGCGGCGGCCTCCCGTCCCTTTCGGGAACCGAGGTTGGTGAAAAGCGTGAAGCCGCGTTCGTCGAACCCTTTGAGCAGGACGGTCCGGGCGCTGGGCCGGCCTCGGGCGTCCGCGGTCGCGAACACCATCGCGTTCGGCTCGGGCAGCGCCGACCCCGGCTCGGCGGCCACCGCGGACGCCTCCGCGAACCAGCGCGCGAACTGGGCCATCCAGGTGGTGGCGAGGTCGGACTCGTCCAACCCGCCTGCGCTGTAGTGACGCCGTTGGCTTGCGGGATCGGGAACCGGCAGCCGAGCGTGGTTCGGGTAGGCGGACACACGACCGATCGTGTCACCTTCCTACGGCTATCCAAGCGCAGGCTCCCAGACCATTGATCATCAGACCGCGAGTCCCCGGAACGCCGGAACACGAGTGATCTTGAGGACTGTGAGTGACCTGCGCCACGCCGGGAGGGGCCGTCCTGGCCGGCGAAGCCCGGTCTGCTGGGTAAGTTCGACCGCGCTCGCCGTGGGGGCGGCAGGTGGCGTCCTGCCGGGCTATGGCACCGCTTCCGATGACAGGGCAGGATACAGGCAGGCAATTGCGCACGATGATGCAACCAGCTCACATCAGTTATCGGCTGGCGTTTGGCCTGTCGGGACCCCGCAGCGCTGCCAACGCGACCGGCCGGAGGAGACAGGAAGCGGAGCCCCGGACTTCGATGGCTGAGAAGACAAGTGACTTCAAGCCCGGCCTCGAGGGCGTGATCGCTTTCGAGACCGAGATCGCCGAGCCGGACAGAGAAGGCAGTGCGCTACGGTATCGCGGCGTCGACATCGAAGATCTCGTCGGCAAGGTGGATTACGGCCACGTGTGGGGGTTGCTCGTCGACTCCTCGTTCGAGCCCGGTCTGCCGCCGGCGGAACCGTTCCCGCTGCCGGTGCACTCCGGCGACATCCGGGTGGACGTGCAGAGCGCGCTGGCGATGCTGGCTCCCTACTGGGGGTTCGGTCAGCTCATCGACATCTCCGACGCCCAGGCGCGCGACGACCTTGCCCGGGCGTCGGTGGTGGCGCTGTCCTTCGTCGCGCAGGCGGCCCGCGGCCTCGGTCAGCCCGCCGTCCCGCAGAAGGAGGTCGACCGGGCCCGCACGATCACCGAGCGTTTCATGATCCGATGGCGGGGTGAGCCGGACCCCAAGCATGTCCAGGCGGTGGACGCCTACTGGGTGTCCGCGGCTGAACACGGCATGAACGCATCCACGTTCACCGCCCGGGTGGTGGCCTCCACCGGCGCGGACGCGGCAGCCGCCCTGTCCTCCGCGGTGGGGGCGCTGTCCGGTCCGCTGCACGGTGGCGCTCCGTCCCGGGTGCTTGCGATGCTGGACGAGGTGGAGGCCACCGGCGACCCGGCCGGATATGTCCGCCGTGCGCTGGACCGCAAGGAACGGCTGATGGGCTTCGGTCACCGTGTGTACCGCGCGGAGGATCCCCGCGCCCGGGTGCTCCGTCGTACCGCGCGTGATCTCGGCTCGAACCGTTACGAGGCGGCCGAGGCGCTGGAGGCGGCTGCCATCGAAGAACTCACGAACCGGTACCCCGACCGGCCGCTGCGGACGAATGTCGAGTTCTGGTCCGCGGTTGTGCTGGACTATGCCGGGGTACCGCCACACATGTTCACGTCCATGTTCACGTGCGCACGTACTGCTGGATGGAGCGCCCACATCCTGGAACAGAAGCGCACCGGACGCCTCATCCGCCCGTCCGCCCGCTACGTCGGCCCGGCCCCCCGGCCGCTCGGAGATGTCCATGTCTGACCAGATCGTCATCCCCGGACATCTGCGTCCGGTCGACGGACGTTTCGGCTGCGGACCGTCCAAGGTCCGCCCCGAAGCGGTGGCCCAGCTTGCCACCACCGGCACGTCGCTGCTCGGGACGTCGCACCGGCAGAAGCCCGTGCGCGCTCTGGTCGGGCGCATCCGTGCGGGACTGGCCGAACTGTTCTCGCTGCCCGACGGCTACGAGGTGGTGCTCGGCGTCGGTGGGGCCACGGCCTTCTGGGACGCGGCCGCCTTCAACCTCGTCCGCGAACGCTCCCAGCACCTGGTGTTCGGGGAGTTCGGCGGCAAGTTCGCCGACACGACAAGGGGCGCGCCGTTCCTGGCCGAGCCGTCGGTCGTCTCCTCGGCACCGGGCAGCCACCCCGAATGGGCACCCGAGCCGGGTGTCGACGTGTACGCGACGCCGCACAACGAGACGTCCACGGGTGTGGCGAAGCCGGTTCGCCGTCCGGTCGGGGCGGACGCGGGCGCGCTGCACCTGGTCGACGCGACGTCGGGCGCGGGTGGTCTGCCTGTCGACCTGTCGCAGGTCGACGCCTATTACTTTGCGCCGCAGAAGAACTTCGCCTCTGACGGCGGCCTGTGGGTGGCGCTGCTGTCCTCCGTGGCGCTGGAGAGGCTGGCCCAGATCGCCGCGTCCGATCGGTGGATCCCGCCGTTCCTGGACCTCACCACCGCCCGGGACAACAGTTCCAAGGACCAGACGTACAACACCCCCGCGGTCGCCACGTTGTTCCTGTTCGCCGACCAGGTCGAGTGGATGCTCGCCCGCGGCGGCCTGGACTGGTGCGTGCGCCGTACGGCCGAGTCCTCGTCGATCCTCTACACCTGGGCGGAGAAGGCGATCTACGCGACGCCGTTCGTCGCCGACCCGGCACAGCGCTCCCAGGTCGTCGTCACGATCGACTTCGAGGGTGTGGACGCGGCCGTGGTCGCGAGCACTCTGCGCGCGAACGGCATCGTGGACGTGGAGCCGTACCGCAAGCTCGGCCGTAACCAGTTGCGGGTGGCCTGCTTCCCGGCGGTCGAGCCGTCCGACGTCGAGGCGCTCACCGGCGCCATCGACTACGTGGTCGAACG
>NZ_CAAAFT010000027.1:0-2005 GCF_900634765.1 Candidatus Protofrankia californiensis
GTCCTCGAGGGCGATCCGCTCCAGTTCCAGGGCCAGATCGAGCAGCGGATTCGTCCCGGTGACCTTGAACACCTCGTCGGCCACCTGACGGATCACGCGGGCGCGTGGGTCGTAGTTCTTGTACACCCGGTGCCCGAAGCCCATCAGCTTCTTCTTGCCTTCTTTGACCTTTTCGATGAAGGCGGGAATGTTCTCCACCGACCCGATGTCGGTGAGCATCCGCAGTACCTGCTCGTTGGCACCGCCGTGCAGCGGGCCGTACAGTGCGGAGATCGCCGCGGCGGCTGCCGAGAAGGGGTCGGCCTGGGAGCTTCCGACGGCGCGCATCGCGTTCGTCGAGCAGTTCTGCTCATGGTCGGCGTGCAGAATGAACAGGACGTCGAGGGCGTGCTCGAGGTTCGGATCCGGCTCGTACTTGAGCTCGGTGGCCTTCCACATCATGTTCAGGAAGTTGCCGGCATAGGACAGGTCGTTGTCCGGGTAGACGTACGGCAGCCCGATCGAGTGCCGGTAGGAGAAGGCCGCCAAAGTCGTGATCTTCGCGATCAGGCGGACGATCTGCAGTCGCCGCAGTCCGGGATCGGATATCTCCTTGGCGTCCGGGTAGAAGGTCGACAGCGCGCCGACGCTCGACAACAGCATGCCCATCGGGTGTGCGTCGTGGTGGAACCCGTCGATGAACTTCTTGATCGACTCGTGGACGAGAGTGTGATGTGTGATTTCGCTCTCCCACACCGCCAGCTCCGAGGCCGTGGGCAATTCCCCGGCGAGCAGCAGGTAGGCGACTTCCAGGAAGCTGCTTTTGTCCGCCAGTTCCGTGATCGGAAAGCCGCGGTAGCGCAGGATGCCGGCATCGCCGTCGATAAAGGTGATCGCGCTACGGCAGCTCGCCGTGTTCGTGAAAGCCGGATCGTAGGTCATCAGGCCGAAGTCGCCCTCGTCGACCTTTATCGACCGCAGGGCGTTGGCGCGGATCGCGCCGTTCTCGACCGGGATCTCATAGGTCCGGCCGGTGCGGTTGTCGGTGACGGTCAGAGTACTGACCTGCTCGGTCACGCCGGTCTCCTCTCGCTGTAGCGATCACGTCGGTGTGGTTCATGCCGGGGCCGTGGCGTCGGGGTGTGGACCGCTTGGGCCAGTTCGGCGGTAGGCAACGGTTGTCCCCAAGTCTCGCGGTTGTGGCCACCACACGCCCGTGATCGCTGCCTTCCGCCCGGCGTGTCCTACGACACCCGTTACGTGCGGTTCGGTGACGACGCTCCGCGTCTTTATCTCCGGGCACTGTTCGTCGGGGATTCGGTGATGCCCGGGTGGACGCCGGTTGCGTGGACGTCCCTTGCGGGGGACGTCTTCCGTGGGGACACCGCCTGCGGTGGGTGTAGCTCGCGGTGGGCATAGTGGGCCATGGGCCGTGCGGGTACACCGGTTGCCAATGACGGGAGATTGTTCTGTGATCCATGCGCATCTTGGCCGCACCGGAGTGCGGGTGTCCCGGCTGTGCCTGGGCGTGATGAATTTCGGTCCGCTGGTGACCGAGGACATCTCCTGCGCAATCATGGACCGGGCGCTGGACGCCGGCATCAACTTCTTTGACACCGCGAATACCCATGGACGGCCCGCCGGCGCCACCGAGAACGCCGACGCGGGCGCCGCCGAGCACGTTGTCGGCGGTTGGCTATCGAGGAGCCGCGGGCGCCGGGATCGGATTGTTCTGGCGACCGGGGTCCACGGGTCCACGGCTGCGGGTCCGGGCCAGGGGAAGCTGTCCGGGCCTGAGATCCGGCGGTGTTGCGACGAGTCGCTGCGCCGGCTGCGTACCGATCACATCGATCTTCTCCAGATACGCCATGTGGCCCGTGACACCCCGTGGGAGGAGATCTGGCAGGCCATGGACGTGCTGGTTGCCCAGGGAAAGATCGTCTATGTCGGCTCGTCCGGCCTGGCCGGCTGGGAGATCGCCGCGGGCAACGAGGCCGCGATGCGGCGGCGTTCGCTCGGCCTTGTC
>NZ_CAAAFT010000028.1:0-4978 GCF_900634765.1 Candidatus Protofrankia californiensis
CCCAGCCGGCGCTGACCGCGGCGACCATCGGCCCGCGGACCGTCGAGCAGCTCACCGGGTCGCTGCGGGCGCTGGAGATCGTTCTCGGTGAGAAGGAACTGGCCGCGCTGGACGAGATCGTTCCCGGGCCCGCCGGACCCGCCGGCACCACGAAAGAAGCATGATCGCGATTCTTGTCGGCCTTCCAACATCCGCTAGCCTTCCAGCGGCCAGGTGGCCGTCGTCTCGTACGGGGGGCCCGCAGCAGGGCCGCTGCGCATGAGGGTGAACCCGGTCGCCGTCCACGGCCGGGCGGTGATCCCGGCGAGGCCGTCGACCAACGGTGCCAGATCGGGCTCACCTGTCTGCGGCGGTGAACCGGTGTGACGGCCCTTTGGGCGGGACGACCTGCGGGTCGCGAGCGTTAGGTGTCCCCTCCACACCCGGGAGTCGATGCCGATCACCCCGGCGCGCCGGGCTGCCCGTGCCACCGCGCGGGCCAGCGGCGCCAGCGGTGGCTCGTCGACCGCCGCGAACAACACTCGAGTCCCGAACCGTCCCCCACCGGCGATGACCACGGGTGCCGGCGGATGCTCGGACGCCACCTGCGCCAGCTGCCGGGCGAGTTCGGGCCGGACGGTCGCGGGCACCTCACCGAGGAAGGCGAGCGTGATGTGCCAGCTTTCCGGCGGAGCCCACCGCACGGCCACCGCCAGCCGTGGTTGGTCGGCCCGCAGCCGCTGGACAGCACCGACAAGCGGCTCGACGACCTCCTTCGGCGGGAGCAACGCCACGAACATCCGAGCCATGTCCTGCAGATTCTGCATGATAAGCGACCTCTGATTATCGATCCCCACTCCACCATTGAAGGGAATGATGGTAATAAGTCGGACAAAAGATCTCGACCTGTTCGCCTCGGGAGTTTGAGACGGAGTAGTTACGGATAACGCTCCGGGCCCCCGCGGCGGAGGGCACTATCGGTATGTGACAACGGTTCCCGAGTTGGTGGCCCCACGTGACCCGGCAGGCGCACGCGAATGGCGGGAGCGCCGCCGCGACACCCGACGGCTTCTGCCCGACCTGCCCGGCGCCATGGCTTTGGTGACGGATGGCAGCGATCGCACGACCGCACCGGTCCTGCGGGACGCGGGCGTGGACGTGGTCGGCCTGCTCGCGCCCGAACCGCTGGAATCACTGGCCTGGGCGGCGGAAGCCGAAGCGCCGCGCGCCTATGCGGATCTGGTCGCGATGCTGTCCGACGAGATCGAGGCCGTGTGCATCGAGATGGCGCCACCCGGATCCGACGTGATCGCCCGAAGGTCCGTCGAAGCCGGCCTGCACGTGCTGCTGTCCCGTCCGATGACCGCTGACCCGGACGCATTGCGGGCTGTCGCCGACCTGGCGGAGGAGTCCGACCTCGCGCATGTCGTCGCCATGGACGGCCGGGCCTGGCCGGCGGCCTGGCACGTGCAGGCGTCAATGGCGTCGCTCGGCCGGATCACCCAGGTGACCATGCTCGCGGCTCCGGCGGGACAATCCGGTCGAGCCGAGATCATCGACCTGGTCGTCCGCTGGTGCGGGGAGGTGCTCGCCGTCTGCGCCAATCCCGACGCCATGCCCGCGGCCAGGCTCACAGCCGATGCACCTGTCACCCTTGCGTTGCTGTCGGCCAGCGGTGCCACGGCGCTGGTCAACGAGCGGCCCGACGGCCGTCTGGAGACGACCACGATCACCATCTGCGGTACCGGGGGACGGATGGTCGTGCAGGGTCGCCGCGTCCTGCGCCAGGACGCGGACGGCATGCGCGACCTGCTGATGCGGGAGGTCCCGGGCATGCGACCCGGTCTGATCGAGGCGACCTACGACGTCGTCCGAGTCACCGAGCTCAACGACCCCGCCCTGGTCCGTGGCGCGACCTTCCACGACCTTCTCACCATCGCCCGGCTGCTGTCGGCCGCCGACGCGTCCGAGGAAAGCGGTTGCTGGGTGGAGTTGTAGGGCCTATCCGATGTTCCGGTATGGACGGTGTCCCGTCGACGACCCGGACGGCCCCGCTTTCACGAACCGGCCAGTGTGTCCAGGATGGGTGCAGCCCGCTCGAGCGCGGCCATCTCGTCCGGGCTCAGCGACGCCAACCGCTCGGCGAGCCACTCGTCGCGGCGCCGGCGATCGGCTTCCAGCAGGTCGATGCCTGCTTCGGTGATCCCCGCGATGACCTGCCGGCCGTCGGAGGGATGCGCGCTGCGGGCGACCAGACCCGCTTCGGCGAGGTGGGCGACCACCCGCGTCATCGACGGCGGCTGTACCCGTTCGTGTGCGGCAAGCTCACCAAGGGTCATCGAACCGTGCCGTTTCAGGGTGGCGAGGGTTGCGATCTGGGTGGGCGTCAGAGTGTTCGACCGCTCCTGGCGCATACGCCGCGACAGGCGCATCACGGACAGGCGAAGAACCGATGCGAGCTGGGCCTCAGTCACGCCGTCCATCGGGTCAAGGTACTTCTTAGCCTCGCTCATTACCAAGAAAACTACGTGTTCCCAGTGGTATTCGCAGGTCGCCGACTGGCGGGGCGGCCCATGTTCCCGGTGCCGGGACCGGCCAGGACCAGCACGCCGAACCCACGGCCGACGCCGCGTCGCAGGTTCTCCTTCATGATTCCTCCTGTGTGGTCATAGTGACCTTGAGTATCGTAGTCTTCGGGTCACTATGAGGAGCCTTTGGTACGGGAGCTCGTTGTACCCGTCGCGCTCCCGCGCCTGTTTTCGTCGGCTGTCCCTCGCTCAGCCTGTTGTGCCGACCATGGGGACGTGCCTCTCGGGCCCTTGCCGCGGTGGAGGGGAGCGGCGAGGGGCCCGAGGCATGATCCTGCGGGACTGGCGCGTCGAGGACATCGACCCGTGCTCACCGACGACCGGCATCCGGACATGTCCCGTTACACCGGCGACGGCTCGTCGTAGAGCTGAGATGGTCGTAGAGCTGAGGTGTCGGTCAGGCCTGGCGGCTGGTCGGAACGGGACTATAGCGATAGCCGACCCGGCGGATGGTCTCGATGCGGTCCCGATGGTCGGGTCCCAGCTTGCGCCGTAGCCGGGTGATGTGAACGTCCACGGTCCGACCGGCCGCCCGGGGGTCGTCGTCGAGGTTGTAGCCCCAGACAGAGCGCAGGAGCGCCGTGCGGGAGTGCACCAGTGCCGGGTGGCGTACGAGGAAGTCGAGCAGTTCGAATTCGAGGTAGGTCAGGTCGAGCAGCTGTCCGTCGACAAACGCGCTCCAGGTGGGACGGTCGATCCACACACCGTGTTCGGGGCGTTGCGGTGGAATGGCTGGTGGGGTGATCGGCGAGGCGATCGGGGGGCGGACGGTCGGCGGCTGCCACGAAGCACTGCGCCCGAGTAGCACCACGTCGCGGTCCGGCTGCTGCCGGATGGGGTTGGTGACCGTTGCACGAGCGGCTGTCAGGGTGTCCAGACGGCCTCTCTGCGTGACCGTAAGACGGGCCTGCTCAAGTTGGGACGGCTGCCGGGAGGAACTCGGTTGTGGCGCGGTCATGTGAATGGGCTCCTTCGAGCTTCCTGGACGCCTCCCGGACCTGTCGGACCGGCTCCCGGACCTCCCGGATCGGCGAAGTCGATCCGGGAGGAACCCCGGATCCGGCAGGAACCGTAGGCGCGAGAAAATATGTTGTGCCGTTTTCGGCCAGCTGGACCACGTGAATTCTGGCGGACGGTATCCGTGACCGGAAGAATTTTGGTGGAGGCGGGTTGGTGCACGTTGGTTTTGTCTCTACCGTGCGACGGAACCCGGACAGTGCTGGTCGAAGTCGTGTTCACGACGGGGAGGCCAGAAAGCCTCGAGAAGGAGCGCGGCGTGTAGCGGACCCGCAGTGCGTGGTCTCGGCTCCACGTGATAATTCACACCCAAAGGATAACAGAGCTGCAAAGCTTCGTGGAGGTCGCGTTTCGCCGCCCCGGTGCCGGGGTTTCCCACCGCGGGGCGACGGCTGTGGTTGTTGTGCCGCTCGTCGTATCCGGCGATCCCCCCGGGATCGCCGGATACGGGCGTGGGCCGGTTGATCGGCGCCACGCCCGCCTACCCGCTTATTTTACACTCGGTTCATACTCGTTTCATGTTCAGTTCACGCTCGCGCCGTTGGCCGCCAGCGCCGCGGGTACCGGCGAGATCGCGGTGCGCTTCGCGGCATCCCCCCGCTCCCGCCGGGCGACCTCCTCGCGGACCAGCGGGATGAGGTAGCGGCCGTAATCGATGGCGTCGTCGTAGGGGTCGTAACCGCGGATCAGCAGCGTTGTCACGCCGATGTCGACATAGTCGAGCAACGCCTGCGCGACCGTCTCCGGGGTCCCGACCAGAGCCGTCGAGTTGCCCGCGGCGCCGGTGGCAGCGGCCAGCGGTGTCCACAGGGCCCGATCGTGCAGCTCACCGGCGGCAGCCGCGGCCAGCAGCCGCTGCGACCCGATGTTCGCCGGTGTGGCGTCGGGGCTGAACGCCCTGCGGAACTGGCTGAAGATGCTGTTGGGCGTGGTCAGATTCGCGCGCGTGTCCGCGAGGATCCTGTGTGCCCGTTCCCAGGCAAGGTCCTCGGTCGGGCCGAGGATCGGCCGGAACGACACGCTGATCCCCGGCTTGGGCCGACCGGCCTGCTCGGCGGCCTGGTTTACCGCCGCGATCTGCTCGGCGGTCTCGGCCAGCGGCTCGCCCCACAGAGCGAACACGTCCGCATGCTTGCCGCCGACCCGGTAGGCCGCCTGCGAGGAGCCGCCGAAGTACAGGGGGATGTGCGGCTGCTGGATCGGACGCACAGTGGCCAGGTGGTCCTGCAGCTTGTAGTACCGCCCCTCGTGGCTGAACGGTTCGGTGGACGTCCACGCCTTGCGGACGATGTCGAGGTACTCGTCGGTGCGGTCGTAGCGTTCGTCCTTGGTCAGGTAGTCGCCGTCGCGCCGCTGTTCGGCGTCGCTGCCGCCGGTGATGATGTGGATGGCGA
>NZ_CAAAFT010000028.1:5008-6572 GCF_900634765.1 Candidatus Protofrankia californiensis
TAGCGTTCGTCCTTGGTCAGGTAGTCGCCGTCGCGCCGCTGTTCGGCGTCGCTGCCGCCGGTGATGATGTGGATGGCGATCCGGCTGGCGGAGAAGTGGTCGAGGGTGGCGAAATAGCGGGCCGCGACCGTCGGGAAGACCACCCCCGGCCGGTGCGCGATCAGGTACCCCAGGCGCTCGGTGTTGGCCGCGGCATAGGCCGCGACCTGGATGTTGTCGGGTGAGGCGGAGCTGTAGCCGATCAGTACCCGGTCGAAGTCGGCATCCTCGTGGACGCGCGCGAACCGGCGGACATAGCTGGGGTCGATGACCGCTCCGGAGCGCGTGTGCGTTTCCGACCCTTCGCTGGTGGCGATCAGTCCGATGAACTCGACAGGCATGGCGGTACTCCTCGTGAGCATGGTGCGCAGGGTTGGGGATGGATCGCAGCCGCGCGGGATTAGTGAGCTGTCAGGACGAGCGGTCAGGAACAGCCCTCGACATCCGAGCCGCTGGTCAGGACCGGCCCGGCCCACTCCAGGCCTTCGAGGTTGATCACGATCCCCTCCTGGGTGCTCCGGGAGATCACGACGATGGCCTCGATGCTCGGGTCGGGGTTTTCCTCGCGGTGCGGGACCCACGGCGGCACAAAGATGAAGTCACCGGGGGAGGTCCGCACGCGGATCTCACGACCGGGGCCGGGCTCTTTCACCCCTTCGACGTTCTGGTCGAGGAAGATGAACTCCGGATGGCCGCTGACCACGTAGATGGCGGTTTCGGACTCGCCGTGGTGGTGGTTCCCGGACGCTGTGGACGGGGCGACGTGCACCTGCCCCATCCACAGCTTGGACGATCCGACGGTCTTGCCGCTGACGGCGGAGAACCGGCGCATCCCCGCGGTCTGCGCGGTGTCGGGGTCGAGGTCGGGCTGGGCGATCCGGTGCAGGCGGCGGTGGAACGGATCGACGTCGCCGTATGCGGGTACCTGGGAGGAGGTCATGGAAGGATCTTCCGTCTGGGCGGTGGTTCCCGGGTATCCGGTGCCGGGTCGGGCTCGATGGTCTGTGCCGTACGCTCGACGCCCCGTACAGGATGATCGACGTCTTGTGCAGGTTGACCGCCAGCAGCTTCGGGCCCAGCCGCCCCGGACGGGGCATGCCCGACCCCGAGCCAGCCGAGCAGTTCGGCGCGCAACGCGACGAACTGCGGATCGCTGACGTTGCGGGGCCTGACAAGGGTGATGTCCGCACTGTGGGCGATCACCCCGTCCTTCATGACCAGGACGCGGTCGGCGAGCAGCAGAGCTTCCTCGACGTCGTGGGTGACCAGGAGGATCGCCGGGTTGTGGCGTTGCCACAGCTGCTCGACCAGCCCCTGCACTCTGATCCGGGTGAGCGCGTCGAGGGCTCCGAACGGCTCGTCGAGCAGCATGAGCTCGGGGTCGCGGACAAGGGCCCGGGCAAGTGACGCCCGCTGCGCCTCACCGCCGGACAGTGTCCTGGGCCAGGCGTCGGCCCGGTGGGCAAGGCCCACCTCCTCCAGCGCCGCGACCGCCCTGGCCTTGTCGGGTCGGCCGGGAAGACCG
>NZ_CAAAFT010000029.1:0-8980 GCF_900634765.1 Candidatus Protofrankia californiensis
CGGGCACGTCCGGGTCAAGCAGGGTGGTCACGTTCCGCTGAATGCCGGTCGCCACGACAGCAGCATCCTTTCGAGAAGTCGGACGATGGCGTCCACGGTGAGTCCGAGAAAGGCATAGACGACCAGGCAGACGACGATGATGTCGGTCCGCTGGAACTCCTGGGCGTCGTTCATGAGTTGCCCTAGACCTCGGTTGGCGTTGATCTGCTCGGCGAAGATGAGCGCGAGCCACGAGATGGCCAGGGAGAAGCGGAGACCGACCAGGACGTTCGGCAGCGCACCTGGCACGATGACGTGCCGGATCAGCCCCAGGCGGGTCAGCCCGACCGTGCGGGCGGCTTCGACGAGGTCGGAGTCGACGTTGCGGATACCGGCATAGGTGTTGATGTAGAGCGGGAAGGTGACACCGAAGGCGACCAGGGCGATCTTCGGCGTCTCGCCGATGCCGAACCAGATGATGAACAGTGGGATGAGGCCCACGAACGGCACGGTCCGGATCATCTGTACCGACGCGTCGATGAGGTCCTCGCCAAGCCGGAACAGCCCCGCGATCAGTGCCAGGAGGATACCGACGGACCCGCCGAGTAGCACGCCGCTGCCGGCGCGACGCAGCGACACCGCGATCGCCTTCGGCAGCTCGCCGCTGCTGACGAGGTCTGCGAAGGTGGTGACGACGGTCCATGGCGAGGCAAGCAGGTCGGTGGACGTGCTGCCGCTCCAGCTCGCGATCTGCCACAGCAGCAGCAGGAGCAGTGGGCCCACCGGTCGCCGGATCCAGCGTGGCACGCCGCGCCGTCTGGCGGCCGACGCAGTGACCGTTATCAGCGTGGGGGCGCTGCGGGCGGGCGTGCCGCTCGTTGCCGCCTGCGCGCCCTGTCCGTCGGTGTCGACAGCCGGGTCGGGCACGCGCGTCGTCGTGTCGTTCCCGGCAGTAAGTGTCTGTATTGTCACAAATTCTCCGCTTTGGATGCATTTCTGGCACTGCCGGAGGTCCGCCGTACATAAGGCCGACGGTGACGCGGTCAGCGCGCCGCTGCAGGCATTACAGGGTCAGTGGTAGTGGCCGCAGGCGTCGCGGGGTCAGGTGGCCGCACGTAGCTGGAGGTGGCTGGATTGCTGTTCACCTGCGCCACCGGCCCACAAAGTGACTAGCAGTCAGCCGTAAGAAGGGCATGTGTCGCGGAGGATCTGCTGGCAGATATGGCATGTTTGCTGCGCATCCGGAAAACAGATCACTTTGCGTGATCGGAAATTCTTGGAGCAGGCGTGCTGCGGCGCTCCTGGGTCACCTGCTGGGTGGGGTCATGTCCTGGTCCAGGAGGCCGGACAGGCGGCAGACTTCACCCGAAGAAGGTCGATGTGACCCCGAGTAACCAGAAGCGCCGGCTTGAACATGAAATCAACGGAAGCATGACGCTCCTACCGGCGTCAATGGACCAACTTATGTGACGCATATCACTTTTCCACTCCTTGACTGAACAAGCGAAAAATACGCAGAGTGCTGTTTTGTGCCTGCTGAGACCGTCCTGACGCGACGTCGTTGCGTGGATTACGGTCGGGCCTGGAGCAGCCGCTGTCGATGACGGCCTTGCCGGCGCCGTCGTTGCGAATCCGGTCGGTGCATGGCCGCTTTCCCACGGTAGTGCAACTTTCTGTAATCAGAATTTTCGCTGGGTCGTCAGACGTTTTTGTCGCCCGGCCGGTTTCTGGTTGTCGCTCAGCCGGTTTCCATCGGCGGGCGGCCACCTGACCCGTCTCCCTCCACCATCACATCCACATTCGCGGACGGAAGAAGTCCGCGTATCGGAGTTGCCTGATGCCACGCCTGTCCACCCGTCCAAGACCTCGCCTGATCGCCGGCATCGTCGCACTCGCGGCCCTGTCGTTGGCCGTTGCCTGTGGCGGGGGATCCGATTCCTCCGACGCGAAATCGCCGGCGGCGGGTGCCACGCCGGACCTGTCCGGCGTGACCCTCCGGGTCGCAGACCAGGTCGGTCAGCTCAAGGCAGTGGTCGAGGCGTCCGGCGTGCTCAAGGGCGCTCCGTACAAGGTCGAATGGTCGGACTTCTCCGCCGCCGCCCCACTGCTGCAGGCGCTGCGGGCGAACGCCGCCGACATCGGCGGTGCCGGCGACGCTCCCGTCCTCGCCTCGATCGGTTCCGGTGCACCGCTGAAGATTGTCGGTGCGACTCGTCACTCCGCGAAGGGTGTCGCACTCCTGGTCCACAAGGACTCGCCCATCCAGAGTGTGGCGGAGCTGAAGGGCAAGACCGTCTCAGCGACCACGAAGGGCAGCGTCGGACATTTCCTGCTGCTCGGCGCGCTCAAGGAGGCCGGGCTCACCCCGAACGACGTGCAGATCTCGTTCCTGTCGCCGCAGGCGGCGGGTGCTGCCTTCGATTCCAACCAGATCGCAGCCTGGGCCACCTGGGATCCCTACATCGCGCTGTCGGAGGCGAAGGGCGCTCGTGTCATCCGGGACGGTGCCGGGATCAGCGCCGGGCTCGGGTTCACCGTCGGTTCGGAGCAGGCTCTCGGGGATCCGGCGAAGCGCGCGGCCATCGCCGACTTCCTGACCCGTCAGGGCAAGGCATACGAGTGGTCGAACACCAACAAGGAGGCATTCACCAAGTTGTTCGCCTCCCTGACGAAGCTGCCCGAGCCGGTGGCGGCGACGGTGGTCGGCCGCCGGAACGTAGCCGTTGTCCCGATCGACGACACGGTCGTCAAGGACCTGCAGAGCACTTCGGACGTCTACACCGAGGCCGGCGTTCTCGACAAGAAGCTCGATGTGGCCTCGTTCCTGCTCCGATCGCTGAGCAGTTGACTGCAGCTGTGGAACAGACTGGAAGAGACTGAAGCCCGTCAACCATCCGCGTCCACTACCGGCCGAAGGAGGAGCGATCATGTTTTTCGCGCTGCCGGAGGCCCAGGCCCCTTGCTCACTCAGAGCCCAGTCGGAGGCTGGTTATGCCGCAGCCCTTCCCGCGCATCATCGTCCTGAGTGGAAACCCTCGCCCAGCTTCGCGGACGCTTGCGGTCGCCCGCGCGGTTGCCGGCCGGATCCGGGACGGCCTGGCCGCTGATCCCGTGTTCAATGCGGGGGCGCCCACGGATCCCGTTGACATCGACCTCGCCCTGCTGGCACGGGACCTGTTCGCCGACGCCGACGCAGCTGTCGCCACCGCGTTGGAGTCCGTACGCGAGGCAGGCGTGCTCGTCGTGGCGACGCCGGTGTACAAGGCCAGCTACACAGGTCTGCTCAAGGCGTTCCTCGATCAGCTCCCATCGGGTGGGCTGGCCGGTGTGGTCGCCGTACCGGTGATCGTGTCAGGTGCGCCGGCGCATCTGGGTGTTGCCGAGCTTCATCTGCGTCCACTGCTGGGTGAACTCGGCGCGACCGTTGCCGTCCCAGCGTTCTCGATCCTCGAAGCCCAGTTGCCGGATCTCGACGAACAGGTCGCCGGCTGGTCCGCGGCGAACAGTGGGCTGGTCCAGGCGGCCGTCGCGGCGCTGGCAGCACGGGCATCGGCCACTGCGGCGCCGGCTGCTTTGGTGTCGGCCACCGGATCGGAGCGTGCGCGTTGAGCCGCCCGGCCCGGCCCGCGTCCGCCACCGCCCGTCGTGCGCCGGAGGCCCAGGTTCCAGGATCACTGGATGGTCACGGCATTGCTGATGCCCCGGTGGTCCGGCTTGTCGGCGCTGCTCCCGCCGGCACCGACGATGCTGCTGAGCGCGGAGTCGACCCGGATGCCTACCGCCAGGTCTTCCGCCGGCACGCGGCAGGAGTGACGGTGGTGACCCTGGAAGGAGTATCCGGCCCGGTCGGTTTCACCGCGACGTCGGTAGCCTCGCTGTCGCTTGAACCGCCGCTGATCTCGCTGTCCGTGGCGTCGACGTCCTCAAGCTGGCCGGCGTTGCTCGTCGCGGACACGGTGGTCGTACATCTGCTCTCCGATGGCCAGCGCGACACGGCTCACCGCTTCGCCACCAAGGGGGTCGACCGGTTCGCTCCGCCGACCCGCTGGACGCGGCTGCCGACCGGTGAACCGTTGCTGGTCGAGGCGGAGGCCTGGGTTCGGGCACGGCTTGAGCACCGCGTTGCCACCGGTGACCACCGTCTGCTGGTGGCCCGGGTCCTGCAGGCGCACACCGGTGACGACGCGACGCCGCTGATTTACCACGACGGCCGCTACGGGACCTTCACCGAAAGTGATACCGGATGAGCGCAGAATTTCACCCGAACGTGGTTTTATAAATCCTTTGATCCGAATAACGTGGGGGGCGAAACGGTGCGCCTGAAAATAGTCGAGCGAATGCCGCCGGGACGACGCAGATCCCGGTTTCGCGCCTTTTCCGTACTGCTTGTGGCCCTGGTTGCGATGGCTGGCCTGGCTGCCTGCGGCGGGGATTCGGACAAGCCCACCGCCACTGCGTCCGCGGGAGTCACCGGCACACCGGACCTCAGCGGCGTCACCCTGCGTGTCGGAGAGACCGGGTATCAGCGGCAGCGGCTCTATCTTGAATCCGCTGGCTTGTCCAACACGCCGTACAAGGTCGAATACGTTACGTTTGACAGCGGGAGTCTGCAGCTTCAGGCGATGGCTGCCGGGAACCTGGACCTCGTAAGTGCGAGCGAGATCCCGCCCATCTTCGCCAGCCAGTCCGCGGGCGGCGGCAATTTCAAGGTCATCGCGGTGCTGCAGAGCAACACCCTCCTGCAGGAACTCCTCATTCCCAAGGGTTCTCCGGTGAAGTCGGTGGCCGACCTGAAGGGAAAGAAGATCGGCTATGTCGCCAGCACGACCGCCCACTACTTCCTGTTCAAGCTGCTGGAGCAGGCGGGCCTCGGCTGGAACGACGTCGAGCCGGTCAAGCTGACCGTCCCCAACGGCGTGACCGCTCTGCTGTCAGGCAACATCGACGCACTTGCGACATACGGCACCGCCGTCATCACCGCGAAGCAGGCTGGCGCGACGACGCTGGGTAGCGGCGAGAAGATCCTGTCCGGTAACTTCAACTACGCCGCCACACCGAAGGCGATAGCCGACCCGGCCCTGCACGCGGCCATCGTCGACTTCCTCGGCCGCCAGCAGAAGGCATACGCGTGGGCCCGAGCGCATCCCGACGACTGGGCGAAGGCCACTGCCGAGCAGACGAAGCAACCTCTGACGCAGGCCCTGGAGGTCTTCAGGACCGGTGAGGAGCAGCGGCCCTCCAAGCTCCTCCCGACCTCCCCGGCGGCCATCGCCTCCGAGCAGGACGTCGCGGACGTCTTCGTCAAGGCGGAACTGCTGAAATCCAAGGTGGACGTGGCCGGTTACTGGAGTACGGCATTCAACGCCGAGATCGAGAAAATCGGCGCCTGACCGACGGCGTTGTCGGCCACGGCCACCCGGGTTTTGTCCACCGGCAGCCACATCTCCCGGAAAGGGTGACCCATGTCGATCCAGAGCGCTCCACCGTCAGTTGCGCCATCGCGTCAGTCGCGTCAGGAGCTGCTGGTCGAGCTGGCCGCCGAGTTCGCCGAGACCGCGGCCGAACACGACCGGTCGGGGATTTTCCCGGTGGCGAACCTCGACCGGCTGCGCCAGGCCGGGCTGGTCGGGCTCACGGTCCCCGTTGCCTACGGCGGCGCGGAGGCAGACCTGTCCGACGTGGTCGAGGTGCTCGGGACGATAGCCCGCGGCGACCCGTCGACCGCGCTGGTCCTTGCCATGACCTACCTCATCCATGCACATTACGGACGTTCCGGAGAATGGCCCGAGGAGGCATACGCGCCCGTTGCGCGTTCCACCGTCGAAGAGGGTGCGATGGTCAACGGGCTGCGGGTGGAACCCGACCTCGGCACCCCCGCACGTGGCGGTATACCCGCGACGACGGGGCGCTGGACAGGGGACGGCTGGGAGCTCACCGGCCACAAGATCTATTCGACGGGCGCGCCGGTGCTGCGTTGGATGCTGGTGTGGGGAGCCACCGATCCCGCCAGCGATCCGGTGGGGGATGCCGCTTCCCAGGAGCAGCCGGAGTCTTCCCAGGAGCAGCCGAAGTCGCGCGAGCCGCGGGTCGGCACCTTCCTGGTGCCGGCGGACGCCCCGGGCATCGAGATCATCCGTACCTGGGACCACTTCGGTATGCGCGCAACCGAAAGCCATGACGTGGTCTTCAACCGGGTGCGTCTGGACGCTGGAGCGGGGATCGCGCTGACTCCCGTGTCGAAGCTGAAGGACCCGGCGGCGGCCGGATCCAACATCGCATCATGGAACGGCCTGGCCATTTCGGCGATCTATCTGGGGGTCGCCGAGGCCGCCCGCGACTGGCTGATCAGCTTTCTGCACGAGCGGGTACCGTCCAACCTCGGCAAGCCGTTGGCGAGCCTGCCGCGGTTCCAGGCAGCTGTCGGGGAGATCGACGTCACGCTGACCACGATCCGGATGCTCGTTGAGACGACCGCGCGTGAGGTCGACGCAGGGAAGGCGGTTCTCGCCTCCAGCGGTAGCGCCGTGAAGTCGGTCGTCACGAACGCCGCGATCAACGTGGTGGGCCAGGCGGTTGCCCTGATCGGCAATCCCGGCCTGACACGCGCGAACCCACTGGAGCGTCACTACCGAAACGTGCTCTGCGGCCGGGTGCACACCCCGCAGGATGACGCCATTCACGCCGCGGCCGGCCGCGCCCTGCTGACTCGCTAGCGCGCCGGTCAGTAACCATGCGTGGCCTGGCGAACTGTGGCATGCGTCGATGAGTGCTGGCCACCCAGAAGATCGGCGCGAGTTTGTTGATGTGTACGCTAATGTGGCCGAAAAGCGTACACATCGACAAAATCGTTTAGATCATGGTCTGCGTGGTGGTTGCGGCCGGGAACGGGACCGGTCAGGGCATCGAGCGGAACGGCAACGAACGCACACGCATCCGGTCCCGGACGAAGGTCACGACAGCACCGGCCCCCAGGTCGTCCTTGACCTGCGACAGGTTGGCGAGAAGCAGATCGGCCTGTTGGTCGGGGCTCAACTCATTGAGATGTCGCAGCAGTACGAACGACGGCTTCGCGCCGCCGGTCCGCGCGAGGATCGCGCTGAAGTCACTGTCACTGGAGACGACTATGTGATCATGTTCGATCGCCCACGCGGTGATGGCGGTGTCGGTAGCTGCGCCGAGACCGACGTCAATGACGTGGCTGGCGGTGAAACCGCCGTCAGCCAGCCTCGCCGCGACGCGAGGAGACAGATTCGCGTCGATCAGGAGCTTCACGCCGAAGCGGCCAAGGGCAGTTCTCGCTCGCTGACGGCGGCGGCCGCGTATCTGAGCGCGGCCAGCACGTCGGTGTACTCGAGGTAGGGATAGTCAGCCAGCACTTCGTCTATGGACCGACCGCCCGCGAGCTGCCCGACGACGGCACTGACCGTCACCCGCAGACCCCGGATACAGGGCAGCCCGCCCATCTGCTCGGGATCAACCGTGATGCGTTCGAAGGCCACCCGTTCATGGTACGGCCGCCGGAACGCGTTTCCAGCGCCCGTGTTCGCACTGTAGTCCCACGGGGCTGCCTCGACAGGCAGGGCAGGCAGGAAGAACATCACGGACTGTCGGCGGCTGAGAAGCTGATTACGGTCGGAGGCGGCGTGATTATGGTTTTTGTCGCGCTGCCGGCGGCTGGAAATCAACCACGGTGTCGCTGCTCGGAGGATGGAGTTCCGTGTACAGCTCGTGGGCGCCGTCGGAGCGTGTCGCCTCGTAGAACAGCCGGGTTCCGCCGTCGGTGAGCTCGACGACGCTCAGGTAGCGCATACCTCCGGCGCCGTGGGGTGACACCGCGGCCGGTTCGTCGCCCACCGCGTGGAACCGGTCGTTCAGGGTGAGCCCGACGGCAATCCCGGTACGTTCCTCCCAGTTCTCCTCGGCCGATGCGCGGCCGTCATAGTAGGCGATCGGCTGCCGCTCGTCGCAGAGGACCGAGGAGATCCGGACCCCGCGGCGGTCCCAGGCGCCGGGACGCGGTGCGAGCGCGGTGCCTCGCCAGGTCCAGGTCAGGCCGTCCGGGCTGGTCGCGTGGCGGGTCTCCATCCGGTCCGTGGCGTCCGGGTCGTCCAGGAAGTGGCACGAGGCCCACAGGTGCCAGCCCTTGTCCGTCCGGACCAGCACCGGGTCCTTGACCGCGGTGTGGGCGTCCCCGGGAAGGACGGTGCGACGGTCGGCCGGGTCGAAGCCGCTCGGGGAATCCGCCTCCAGGAGGTCGACCCACCAGTGCGGACTGTTCGGGGTGGCGCAGCTGACGTAGAGCCGCCACCGGCCTTCGGGCGTGACGACGAGCGCAGGGCGCTCCAGGGACTCCGCGCCGAAGGGTTCCCGGTCGATCGTGGTTATCGTTTCGAACCGCTCACCATCGGTGGACCTGGCGATGACGACGGCGTATCCACGGCCATGTCCGAGCGGACGGCGTAACCGGTAGGCCAGATAGAAGATTCCATCGACGAGAATCGCGCTCGGCGCTCCCGCCCAGTACCCGGGACCGTCGCCGGGCGGTGGCACAACGGTCACGGCAGTATCCCACAGGGGAAGCGGCGGTTTGGACGTACGCAGAGCTTCCTTCGTCACCACCGGCCCAACTGTAGCGATCCGGTGAACAGCGGCGGGGCGCAGGCTCCCGGCGGGCGCAGACCGCGGCGCAGTCACAGCAGACGGCATCCGTATGCTCCGCCTCGGACGGGCGAGCCCGGGTAGCGTCGTGAGGGTGAGCGCGACGGGCGAGCGCCGGCAGCTGGAACCGCTCCCGTACGACGGTGTGCTGTCGGTGACGGTGGGGACGGTCCTGTGGTTCGTTGGCCTGGTCGTGATGCTGCCGTTCTGGGATGATCTGCGCGATGCCGGTCACCTGTGGTTGATCGCTACCGCCGCCGTCGGTTCGGTGCTCGGCCTGGCCGGCATCTGGTCCACGACCCGCCGCCGCAACCGCCTGCGCCGGCAGGTTCCCCCCGTCCAT
>NZ_CAAAFT010000029.1:9259-11635 GCF_900634765.1 Candidatus Protofrankia californiensis
GCATCTGGTCCACGACCCGCCGCCGCAACCGCCTGCGCCGGCAGGTTCCCCCCGTCCATGATTCCCAGGCATGATGTGATTTGCAGCGGTCGCTGCGCATCGTAGGTCGTTCATGACATGGGCTGTGACCATCGCCGTGGCCCGAAGATACGGCCGACGCTATTGATCATTTTCCAATGTATGTAAAAACGGCTCTGCGCATCGAAACTTGGGGTGTGGCCCTGGGGAATCCGGTAAGCGAGGTCAGTATGTTGTACGGACCAGGCCTGCCCTACCCAGTGCCCGAACCGTATGAGACCCTAAATGTTTAGGGGTCTAACCTTTAATGGCAGCTCCTGCCATTAAAGGTTAGCCGCCCATCCTCTTGGCGGCCGGGGCGCGCTGGGTCAGGAGTCGTCGAGGTCGGCTTCGGCTTGGCGCTGACCTTCACCGGCGGGGTCGTGCAGCGCTTCGGCGATGGCGTGCCGACGGTCCCAGGTACCGGCATGCCAGGCCAGGGCCCTTGCCAGCGCGTTCGTTCCGGCGGCGGCATCGACGTGAATCTCCCCGCTGATGCCACCGATCACCCGCCACTGGACGGGTGTGGGCCGACCATCGACGTCGGCCACGAGCAGGCGGGTGTGGGAAAGGTACGGCGTCCCGTCCGGTGCCGTGAGTTCCTCGGGGGCTTGAGGGGCGTCCCCTTCGTCGGGCCTGATGACGGCGTCACGGTCATCGCGAGCGATGACGATGTCGCAGTCGCCCAGTGTCGAAAGCAGTGGTACGCCGAGTACATGTGATGCCTCGGCCGCCCGGTCCAGCGGCATCCGCAACGCTCCGCGGCCCGCACCGAGCAGCGGCAGGAGGTCCGGCGCATCCACGATCACGGCGTCGGACGTCCGTACCACTCCGTCCGGAGTGCGGACGGTGAACGGGGGGTCGATACCGGCTGGTCCGTTGCCGTTGGTGTCGGCGCGGGGGAGGGTGGCAACGGCATCCACCGCGGCCATGTAAAGGGCACGGGCCGCCGGCCACGGCACGTCCCGGTCGGCGTCGCCGAGCCGGTCCAGCAGGTCGAGCACCGCGTCCGGATCGCTTAGGACGTCGGAGAGCGTGAGCCGGCAACCGAGCCGGCGCAGCAGGTCAACGTCGACTCCGGGCAGCGGGGCGGCCGGCGCGAACAGCCCGTCGAGCAGCGGGTCGGCGCCGGGCAGGGCAAGCTCCGGCGGTGGCAGCACAGTCGCGGATCCGGCGACCGGAAGCAGCGCGTTGCGCGAGAGCCACCAGCGCGTGTACGACACGCCAGCGTGCGCGGGCGAACCGGCACCGGAACCCGAACCCCGGCCCCAACCGGGATGACCGGTATCCCGGAGCCGGTCGGAGCGCATGATCACATCTCGCAGGGGCGGCCGGGCCAGTTCCGCGAGCGCGGCAGGCCACCGCGACGGGTCGACGAGCTCGAGATCGCGAACGGCGGTGAAGGTCCGCAGGGTGGGCGGCGCGCTCGGGTCGGCTCCTGTCAGAGCCGGATCGGACTCGGCCGGGTCGTCGGCGGCGAGTTCCTCCACCCAGGTGTCGCTGTCGTCCAGGTCGAGCAGGACCGGTTCGTCCGGATCGAGCCGGATGTCGGTGGCGCTGAGTACGGCAAAGGTCCGCAGTACCCCGACCGCTTCGAGTACCTGTACCGGCCATGCCCGCGCGAAGTCGTCGGCCAGGACGCGGAACGGCGCATCCGCCGCGAGTACCCGGTCGAGCGGGCCGCCTGCGATCAGGAGCTCACCGGTGGGGGTGAAGTCGCCGTCGCTGTCGGGAAGCAGCAGGTCGGTGAGCCAGGGCAGCTCACCGGCGGCGCTCCCGTCACCGGTGTCACCGATGCCCGCGTCCCGGACAAGTGCCAGGACGGCGTTGGCCAGCGCGAGTGCGGCGTCGGGATCCGCGTCCGCGTCGGCGTCCATGATCGCGTTGCGGACGGATCCGTCGCGCAGGACACCGGTGGGGGTTCCCTCGACCGCACCCAAAGTACGCAGAGCATCACGGGCGGCACCGGCGCAGGCGTCCGGATGCACCACCCGCAGCGGTAGACCCGAGGTCACCAGCGCGACGACGTCCAGCTCGGGGGTGGGAAGCAGCACCCCGCGTGGGCCGGTGACCATCCGGACGCCCAGCTCCCGAGGGTCTCCGGCGGCGCCGGTCGCGTCCGCGGCAGTGGACGCGGCGGTGGACCCACCGGCGGAGGCCAGCGGGACGGGCAGTGCACCGAGGGCGTCCCGGTCGGGAGCATTCGCCAGCGCTGCGTAGACGTGTGCCCACCATGCCGGTGGCCTGCGCAGCTCGGTGAGGATCTCGACGACCCCGGCGGTGTCGAGACGGCGTACCCCCAGGGCCTCCAGTGCCGGA
>NZ_CAAAFT010000029.1:11850-12870 GCF_900634765.1 Candidatus Protofrankia californiensis
GTGTAGGCCGCGGGCAGCAGGCCGTCGACAGCACCGCCTGGGTCGTCGACACGGTCGCCCGTGCGGTCGTCATCATCGGCAAGCGGGTCGTCACCGGTGAGCGGGAGGGTGTCGGTGAGACCGGCGGGTGGGACGGCGTCGACGAGCGCAGCGGTGTCGGCGGACTTCAGGGCTGGGGCGGCACTGTCCGTCGCAGCCGCGAGCAGCGCGGTGATCGGATCGGTTGCGGGGCCGAGGTCGCAGACGACGCAGTCGACGCCACGGCGGCCGCCGGGCAGCATCGGCGCGTCCGGCAGAAGCCGGGCAAGAGCTTCCCGGAGCCTGGCATCGACTCCGCCGACCGGCAGCCCGGTAGGGACGAGTTCGAGCGAGGCCGTCGGCGCCGGCGGGGCGCCCAACGCCGCCTGGGCCTGCGCTTGTGCCGGCGGAGCGCCCCAGGCTGCCTCCACCTGCGCCCGCAGGGCGTCCGATGCCGTCAGCGCCTGCGCTTGCGCCGGCCGGGGGTCCGATGCCGGCAGCCGGCTGCTGCCCAGGTCGACGGCGAGGTCGACGACCGCCTCGGCGAGTCGGTCCACCAGCCAGTCCCGCAGTGGGCCGGCGATCGTGTGCCGGCGGGACGGCTCGAGGGGCAGACCCACGCTGACCAGCACCGGCAACGACAGCTGCTCGTCGGTCGGTTGTGGCGCTCGGACGAGCTTCGGGACGTTTTCGGGCCAGCCGCCCTCGCGCACGAAGGCCCGCGCCTCGAACCCGGTGCGGACTCGCTCCTCCACCGGCCGGTCGGCAAGCAGGTCGGGCGGGATCATCCCGCGTCGGACCCGGCCGAGCCAGCGCCTGCCGCCGAGCACAGCGATCTCCACACCTTCCGGCACCGGATCCGTCCAGGCGCAGGTCAAGGTCTGCCGTACGCCGTCGATCACGATGATGACCTCGGTGAGCCCGGGCATGACCAGCGGAAGCGTCGGGTCGAGACCCTCGAGGAGAGCGCGGGCCAGCGACGTCGCGTCGACGTCGCTGGCC
>NZ_CAAAFT010000029.1:12895-13675 GCF_900634765.1 Candidatus Protofrankia californiensis
TCGCGTCGACGTCGCGCAGCGGCAGCCGGACGACGGTGTCGTAACCGTCCGGCGGTGGCACCGCGTCGACCACGGGGGAGGGCAGCCGGAGCACCGGGACGGCGCCGTCCCGGCGCGCCAGCTCGGCATCGAGGGCCGGCACGCCGAGCGCGCCGATCGCGTCGATCGTTTCCTGCTTCGACCAGCGGACCCCGCGGCTACCGGCCGGCATGCCCGCAGTCACCTGGACGTCCCGTGACACGATCGACGGGGTGTCGCTGACAGCCAGGACGGCGGCGAAGCCGACCCCGAAGCGACCGAGGGCCGCTGTGTCGCGTTTGGCTGAGGCGCGCAGCGTCGACAGCGATTCGACCCCCGGTGCGGACAGCGCCATCCCGGTATTGGCGATCTCCAGCATGCCGCCACGGCTGCCGTGACCGTCACCGCCGCGACCGTCACCGCCGTGATTGTCGTCGTTGGGGTTGCGGTCGCTGGTCAGCGTCATGAGGACCCGACACCCGACACCTGCGGCATGGGCCGCGTCCACGGCGTTCTGGAGCAGCTCCACGACGAGGCGGTCGCGGTAGGCGCCGCGGGCGGCGTCCTCTTCGGCGTTCGCGTCCTCGCGGAAACGGGCGGGGGATGCGGCCCAGGCGTCCAGCACCCGGCGACGGACGGCGGCCGTCCCGAACGAGTCGTCCAGGGCTTCGCCGTCGGCGGCGTCCACAATCACGTTCCCGTACGGCTGCGTGTCCATCAGCCCATCCTCCTCTTCGACGGCCCTTGTCAGTGCCCCGGGGA
>NZ_CAAAFT010000030.1:0-976 GCF_900634765.1 Candidatus Protofrankia californiensis
GGGTGCTGGGATGCGTCTCGGGGACTTTCTGCTCGCCGGGGCGGTGGAGGGCGTCGTTCATGGCCTGGATCTCGGGGTTGAGCCGGTTCGGGACGCACTGCGGCTCGCCGTGAAGGCATGCACCGGCCTGCTCGGGGCGCGCGCCCCGGGACGTTCGGTGGAGGTCCGGGTGCCCCCCTTCGCCGCGGTGCAGGTCGTCGAAGGTCCACGACATACCCGGGGCACCCCGCCGAACGTGGTCGAAGCCGAGGCTGTTGCCTTTGTCGAGGTCGCGGTAGGCCGCCTGAGTTGGGCGGCCGCGACGGCGGACGGCCGGGTCCGGGCCAGCGGCGTCCGTGCCGATCTTCGCCCGTACCTCCCGCTGCTGCGGATCACTTGATCGGTAGGCCGCCGGAACTCTCGGAGCGGACCAGATGATCGTAACGGGAAGCCCAGCCGCACTCAGCGGCCGGGGACTCGGTCCCCGGCTGTGCGGAAGAAACATGATCGCGCCGATTTTGGCCGTAGGAGCGCGAGATATGCCTGTGATATCCGCTGTGTCCGCATGAGTTGGAGATCGACGGGTGTCGGCCCGGGTTTGCACTGCTAGCGTGGATGTCGGACCAGTACCAATGACGTCCAAGGAGCTGTGTTGCGCGACGTCGGTGACTGTTCGACCTGCCCACCTGCTTGTCCGGCGGCAGATCCCGGCTCTGTCCGCATCCCGCAAGCTGTAACAGCGCGTAGTCCCAGCGCATCGCGCGTAGGCGCTGGCGGCCCTCGTGCAGGGTGCTGTGTGCCCGATTACGCCGATGATCCGGGTCCCAGGGACGCCTGTGGGGTCTTCGGCGTGTGGGCGCCGGACGAGGATGTCGCGAAACTTACCTACTACGGGCTGTATGCATTGCAGCACCGAGGTCAGGAGGCGGCGGGTATCGCCGTTGCCGACGGCCGGACCGTCCTCGTCTTCAAGGAGCTGGGGCTGGTCGCCCAGGTC
>NZ_CAAAFT010000030.1:1044-2565 GCF_900634765.1 Candidatus Protofrankia californiensis
GTCTTCGACGAGGTGACGCTTGCCAGCCTGTCCGGTCATGTGGCCGTCGGGCACACCCGCTATTCGACGACCGGATCGTCGACCTGGGAGAACGCCCAGCCGTCCTATCGATCATCGTGGGGCGGGAACGCCGTCGCGCTCGGCCACAACGGCAACCTGACCAACACCGTCAAGCTTGCCGCCGATCTCGTCGACACCGGCGAAGGCCGGATCCGGGCGACGACCGACTCCGATCTGATCACGGCCATGCTGGCCGCCCATCCGGGTCCGACGCTGGAGGACGCGGCCATGGCCGTGCTGCCCCGGTTGGCCGGCGCGTTCTCGCTGGCCTTCTGCGACACCTCGACCCTGTATGCCGCCCGTGACACGCACGGGGTGCACCCGCTGGTCCTGGGCCGGCTCGGCGGGGACGGCCCGGACTCCGGCTGGGTCGTGGCGAGTGAGACCGCTGCCCTTGACATCGTCGGCGCCGGGTTCGTCCGCGAGGTCGAACCCGGGGAGCTGATCGTCATCGATGCCGGGGGACCGCGCTCGCGCAGATACGCGCCCGCGACGCCGCACGGATGCCTGTTCGAGTACGTCTACCTGGCCCGGCCGGACACGACGATCGCGGGCCGTTCCGTGCACGCGACCCGCGTGGAGGTCGGCCGCACCCTCGCCCGCGAGGCCCCGGCGGACGCCGATCTCGTCATCGGGGTACCGCAGTCCGGCGTGCCGGCGGCGGTCGGCTTCGCCGAGGCCAGCCGGATTCCCTACGGCGAGGGGCTGGTGAAGAACTCCTACGTGGGACGGACCTTCATCCAGCCGTCGCAGACCATCCGCCAGCGCGGCATACGCCTGAAGCTCAACCCGTTGCGCGACGTGATCGACGGCCGCCGGCTCGTCGTCGTCGACGACTCGATCGTGCGTGGCAACACCCAGCGGGCCCTGGTACGGATGCTGCGCGAGGCCGGTGCCGTCGAGGTGCACGTGCGGATCTCCTCGCCGCCGGTGCGCTGGCCGTGCTTCTACGGCATCGACTTCGCCACCCGCGCGGAACTGATCGCGAGCAGCGCCAGCATCGAGGAGATCCGTGAGTCACTGGGCGCGGACTCCCTCGCCTACGTCTCGCTGGACGGCCTGGTCGCGGCCTCCCGCCAACCGGCTGAAACGCTGTGCCGGGCCTGTTTCGACGGGGTTTACCCGGTGCCGCTCCCACACGCCGATCATCTCGGTAAGTACCTGCTGGAGGACGTCGTGGACGAGATCACGGTCGGGATGAACGGCGCCGACCCGTCCCCGGACGTGGACTCCGTGGTGCGACCAAGGTGAGCGTGCCGCCACCCGGTTCGCGGGGTTCGCAGGGTGCGGCGAGCCCGCACGGACCAGGGCTTCCCCCCGGAGGGCCCGCGCGGTCCTCACGGTCCTTGCAGCCCTCACGGCCCTCGCGGTCGGTGAGCGTGTCCTACCGGGATGCCGGTGTTGACATCGACGCCGGTGACCGCGCCGTCGCGCTCATGCGCGAGCATGTCGCCCGGGCCA
>NZ_CAAAFT010000031.1:0-3239 GCF_900634765.1 Candidatus Protofrankia californiensis
TGCTCGGCCCGATGGACCCCGACGGCCCCGGCGGGGTGTCCGCCGAGGGCCGGGCTGCCCTGGCCCGCCACGAGGACGATCTGGGTACCACTCTCGGTGATGCACTTCTCGTCCCCACCCGGATCTACGCCCGTGACTGCCTCGCCCTTGCCGAGGCCCTGGACGTCCACGCCTTCGCGCATGTCACCGGTGGAGGGCTTGCAGCCAACCTGGCGCGGGTGGTGCCTGCCGGCATGACCGCCCGCCTGGGCCGGTCCACCTGGGCCCCGCCACCCCTGTTCGCTCTGGTGGCCGAACGTGGTGGCATACCGCAGGCCGAGATGGAACAGACGTTCAACCTCGGGGTGGGAATGGTAGCCCTCCTCGGCGCGGGCGACGCAGCCGCCGCCGTGGACCTGCTCGCTGCCCGGGGGGTCCCTGCCTGGATCATCGGGGACGTCGTCGGTTCCGCCGGTGAAGGCCAGGCCCGGCTTGTCGGGGAACACCCTCCCGCCGGTTAGTCTCCTGGGCGCTGGTTAGTCTCCGGGAGGGTTCGACCCGCGGGGGCGCCTGCGGTGCAGCGGCAGGATCCGGGCGTTCGTGCCGACGGCCAGCCGGGGGGCGGATGCCGATGCCCGCAGATAGCCGGTGAGCTCCGGCAGCGGCATGGCCGCGCCGGTATGCAGACCCTGGACGAAATCGCAGCGCAACGCCGTCAGTGCTTCCATGAGTTCGGCGGTCTCCACACCCTCCGCGACCACCTGCAGGTTGTGGGTGTGCGCCAGGTGGATCGTGGCGGCGACGATCGCGGCGTCACCCTGTTCGATCAGCAGTTTGCGGACAAAGCTCTGGTCCACCTTGACCTCGTCGAGGACCCGCTCCTGCAGCAGGGTCAGGGATGAGAATCCCGTGCCGAAGTCGTCGACCGCGATCCGGACGCCGATCTCCCGTAGCTTGATCAGTAACCGGTGTGCCGTCCGCTTGTCCGACATCATCGCGGTCTCGGTGATCTCCAGGGTGAGCGCCGCTGCCGGGACGTCGTGCTTGACCAGCAGCTTCGCCACCTCCCCGGGCAGTTCGGTGTTCAGGAGATTACGAGCGGAGAGGTTGACCGACACCGTGATGTCGAAGCCGCCGGCTCGCCAACCGGCGCATGCGACGAGGGCCTGCTCCAGGATCGCTCTGGTGAAGTCCTGTACCAGCCCGGACTGCTCGACCGCGGGAACGAACATCTCGGGGGTGAGCATCCCGCGCCGCGGATGGTTCCAGCGGACGAGCGCCTCGACGCCGCTGATCCGCCCGGTCTCCAGCTCCACCTGAGGCTGGTAGTTGAGCACCAGCTCGTTCTCGTTGATCGCGGAGCGCAGCTCGGCGACCAGGGCGAGCCGTTCCACGGAGGAGTCATGACTGTCGGCCTCGAAGCGCCGCCACCGGGGGTGGGAGTGTTTCGCCTGGTACATGGCGATGTCGGCCCGTTGCAGAAGCTCCTCGGTGTTGGTTCCGTCCTGGGGGTAGCAGGCGACCCCGACGGATGCCTCCACCGCCAATGCGATGCCGTCCATGACGACATCACGGCACAGTACGTCGGCGAGTTCGGCGGCAGTTGCCTCGGCCTGAGCGGGATCCTCGATGCCGGTGACGAGGACGGCGAACTCGTCCCCGCCCAGGCGGGCGACGACGTCGTCCTCCCGGACGCTGCGCCGTAGCCGCTCGGCAACGGCCTGCAGCACACGGTCACCGGCGCTGTGCCCGAGGGTGTCGTTGATGATTTTGAAGCGGTCCAGGTCGATCATCACAAGAGCGACGGGCCTGCCCGTCGCGGCCTGCCGCTGTAGTTCGGCCGCCGCCCTGGCCATCAGCAGCCGGCGGTTGCCCAGGCCGGTCAGCCAGTCGTGCCCGGCATCGTGGGCTTGCTCCTCGGCCGCCCGGCGGGCGCGAGCTTCTAACCGGGCATGCGCAAGAGCGCGGGAGACCGTCTGGATGAAGGCCGCCAGAATCTGGTCCTCGTGCTGACGCCAGGCCGTCGGCTGGTGGAAGGTCAGCGTGAGGACGCCGATCTGTTCCTCGCCCGCGAGCAGGGGGGCGCCGGCCTCCCGGACCCGGTACGACAGCCTCCGGCGGCGCCTGGACGGAGCTGGTTGGCCTCCCGCTCCCGGAAGGGCCCCTTCTTTTCTCCGGCGGACACCTTCTTCCAAAAATTCTTCCGAAAATTTTTCCGGAAGCGCATCTTCTTCCTGGAGTGCGCCTTCTGGAAGCGTGTCCTCCGGCGGCACACCGTGGGACGGATGTTGTTCGACCGTTGCCGGCGGACCGTCGGCGGGTGCCACGGGCCAGATGGTCAACGTCGTGCTGTCCGCGCGGAACAGGGTCTCGGCTCTGCGTTTTGCAATCATGATGACGGTCGGCTCGTCGGCGTCGGCAAGTTCCCGGGACGCAGCGTTGATCTCGTCCCAGTGGCTGCGTTCCTCCAGGGAGCGGAGTCTGCGGTGGTGGCAGATGCCAGGGCCGGCCGCGGCGAGCGGAAGCGTGAGCGCAGCGACCGGGCTCCAGCGCGCGACCGCGAGCACCAGCAGGCCCAGCGCGGTGTTTGCGACGATCGACTGCAACCGCAGGACTGCGAGGCTGTCGTGCGGCAGGCGCCGGGAGGATGCCCTCGACCGCCGGAAGGACGCCCCTGAGCACGCTGCCACGTATGCGGTCAGGACCCAGGTGAGGACCCCGCAGACCGCGGCGGCCACGGCCGCGGCGGCGAACGCGTGGGCGTCCGGGAGCACCGCTGGCAGGTCGCGGCCACCCATGACCGCGGCTGCGGCCAGGACACCTGCCCCAGTACTGGTGGTGACGACAGCGGTGTGCATCAGCGCCGGAAGCAGCCGGCGTCCGACGACCAGCTGCGGTCCCAACGTCGCCGGCAGGCCGAGCAGGATGACCCACGGGCCTGGGACCAGCGCGAGGACGATGATCAGCGAGGCTTCCCTGAGGTTGAGGTCCTCGGGGGTACGGCCGATCCGGCGAATGACTATCGGTAGCTGGCCGAGTACCAGGACGGGTAGGGCCAGGGCAAGCGCGTCCCAGGCCGGCCGGTCACCTCGTGCGGCAAACACCACCGCGACAGCGACGGCCACCGCGGATGTGAGCGAGAGCATGCCGTGCAGGGCCGGGAGCAGACGAGAAGAACGGAACCGGCTATTGCCCTGGGTAGCCTCGCGTGAGGAGGCGTACGGCGACGAGGTTGACGGCGACGAGGTTGACGGCGGCTT
>NZ_CAAAFT010000031.1:4029-5154 GCF_900634765.1 Candidatus Protofrankia californiensis
GTTGACGGCGACGAGGTTGACGGCGACGAGGTTGACGGCGACGAGGTTGACGGCGGCTTTGTGGACATGTAGCCGGCCTCCGTCTCGACCTTGCGGGCAACACGCCGATACCTGCCAGCAGCCTTCTCGTAGGCTCACACGTTCAGGCCGAGACCCGCTTGGACGGAACGGCCGTCATCGCCTCCAGCCTGAGGAGGTCCGGCGGTGATGCGACTCCGCCAGTTTGCCACGTGTATCGGTCGAGTCCGTACCGACTGGGACGCTCGGCTCGAATGATGCCCATAGTGGCATAGATCATATAGAGGTCTACTACGATATGTCGCACTTGAATGACTAAATGCGATGAAATTCGGGTGCGTCGAACGTACCCGGCCCTCGCCCGCGTGCCTGACCCGCGGTGATCGCATACGCATGCGGCGCGGGAACCCGCGGCGCTGGAAGTCGCGAACCCACGGCCGGAACCCCTGCTCCGTTGGAAGCCGTTGGAAGCCTGGAGCGGCCGCGGGAACCTGGGACCCATGCAGCCGGGTTCGACGGCCATCCGTCGAACCGCTCAGGGGATCGCCGGCCCAGGTTCCCCGGGTCGCCAGAGGTCCGCGGGAGGCCTAAGTCCCAGGGCCGCTGAAGTGGTTGCCGTAAGAGCGCCGCTCAAGACGCCCAGGAAGGGTGCGTACCCCACGAGTGGAACGGGGGGTGGGACACGCACCCCTGGTGCGCCTTGTGATGATGAGTACTGCCCGGTGGTAGTACACGGTGGTACGGGATCCGCAGACCCGCACACCATGTTTGCGCCGCTACCGCCGGCCGGTGTCCTCATCTTCATCGGCGTAGTCGTACTCGTAGGAATCATCCGAGTACGGATCGTCCGCGGTATCATCTCGCGCACTACCCGCACCTAGATCGGCCTTTAGCCGATCCAGATCCATATTCGGCGAGTTGTACTTGAGCTCGCGGGCGACTTTCGTCTGCTTGGCCTTCGCTCGGCCGCGCCCCATGGCTCGACCCCCTCGAACATGACGACGGGGACCCGCCCCGGTGCTCTCATTGTCTCGTGCCTCCCGAGACTACAGGGATCGCGGGCTCCCCGGCACGCCAACCCCACAGTTGTCCGGTTGAGAAGCGATC
>NZ_CAAAFT010000031.1:5179-8831 GCF_900634765.1 Candidatus Protofrankia californiensis
CCCCACAGTTGTCCGGTTGAGAAGCGATCGCAGCGGCATATACGTGACATGAATCACAGATCGAGATCTCGTAGTCGGTTGCTCAGGACGTCTGGGGAACGAGGATCCGGCGCAGCCGCCCGACCTCGCTGATCCGGCGTTCCGCGAGCTGGGTCGCGGCGATGGTGGAGGTGATCCCGGTCTGCTCGGCGAGGGTCAGAACCTCCAGGGTCGAGGCGAAGATGCCGCTTACCTTCGCCTGCGCCCGTTCCTGCGAATAGCCCTGGATCTCGTCGGAGACCTGGATGAGTCCGCCGGCGTTGACCACGAAGTCCGGCGCGTAGAGCACGCCCGCCGCGGCGAGCAACTTGTCCACGTCCGCGTCCGCGAGCTGGTTGTTAGCTGCCCCACACACGACACGTGCCTGCAGCGCCCCGACAACGTCGGCGGTGAGAGCAGCGCCGAGCGCGCACGGGGAGTACACGTCCGCGTCGGTCTCGACGAGCACGTCGGGATCGGCGTGCGTCTCGACGTCGGGATACTCCGCTCGCAGCCGCTCCAGGGCTGCCCGGCTGACGTCCGCGGCGACTACACGGGCGCCGTCGGCGAGCAGATGGCCCACGAGACGCCGGCCGACCTTGCCGACTCCGCAGACCGCGACACGGCGGCCGGCCAGGGACGGCGTGCCCCACAGGTGCCGGGCACAGGCGCGCATCCCCTCGAATACGCCGTAGGCGGTCAGGATGCCGGAGTCGCCCGAACCGCCGTGCTCGGGCGAGCGTCCGGTGACCCACCGGGACTCTCGTGCGATCACGTCCATGTCCTCGACGTACGTACCGACGTCGCAGGCGGTGATGTAGCGACCGCCGAGCGAGGCCACGAAGCGTCCATAGGCGCGCAGCAGCGGCTCGGACTTGTCCCGGTCGGGGTCGCCGAGGATGACTGCCTTGCCGCCGCCGAGATCCAGACCGGCGCAGGCGGCCTTGTAGGCCATAGCCTTGGACAGAGCGAGGGCGTCGAGGAGGGCCGCGTCCTCGTCGGCATAGGGGTGGAACCTGGTCCCCCCGAGGGCAGGGCCGAGGGCTGTCGAGTAGATCGCGATGATTGCGCGCAGTCCGCTGGCGGGGTCCATGCAGAAGACCACCTGTTCGTGCTGCGAACCGGCGGTGAAGACGGACGGCACCGGTGATGCTCCCTTCGCCGGGAACGTGAGGCTCGTCGGGAAATATGATCTTCGTGGCCAAGGTCAGGGCAAGCCGGAACATCCTGAACGGGCGTGGTTGGTGTCTGCAACGTATCCGCGGGTCCCTCCATGGGTTGGCGTGGTGATGATTGTTCGTTGCTGGCGTGGTGGATTGCCGTCTTCGAGTGGAGGTCGCGTGCCGACGATGGGTTCGCGGCGACTCGCTGATGTTCCCGGCGTGCCAGGATCTCCTCTGTGGCGCCTGTCGTGAGTCCGGCGGCCTACCTGCGGGTGTACGAGCCGCTGGCGGCCTTCCCGCCGGCCGAACGGCTTCGTTGGGAGCGGTACGCGGCCAGAGGAGGCGTACCGACCCGTCGTGCCGGCGCTCGGCGGGAGCGGGCCGTCGCGCTGGTCGCGACCATTCGCCCGTCGCTGGACGTGGCCGACGAGTCGGCCTTCGTCCAGATAGCGGACGGTCTGATGTTCGTCTGCCCCTGGTACACCCAGCTGCGGGTGTGGCAGGCCGCGATGGAGTTCCGCGGTCGGCTGCCCGAGCGGGTGGCTGAGGCGTTCATCCCGCGACGTCTGGCCGAGCCGGCCGAAACCGAACTGGATCGTTGGCGTAGCCGACGGCCTGATCTCAAGGTCTACGTCCAGACGTGCACCTGGATGGTACCGCCGCCGTGGTTCATCCTGTTCGACCCCGCGGAGCGGGCGCTGGTCACGGGTGACACCGCCGACAGGTCGCTTCTTTACCGGACGTCGATGGGCCTTGCCCGGCGCCGGGTGGGACGGGCGCTGGAAGCACTCGAGGTGCTGCGCCGTGTCGCTCCGGATTCGCCGGGCGTCGACGGCGTGGTCGAGCTCGAGCACTGGCTGGAGGACTTCCACCCGCACAGCCGGATCGAACTCGACTACGGAGGGATCGTTGATCTGCTCGACGACGATGCTCTGCGCAACGACACGTCGGTCGCGGACCTGGACGAGGCAATCAGCGCGTTACGCCGAGGGCGAACAGATGCGGCGGTTACGGCGTATGGGCGTGTCCTGAGCCGATGGAGACCGCTTCAGACCAGGGAGTCTGCAAGCTGATGGTTCGTGAATGCTAACTGAGTGTGATTGCTCGCTTCGGACGTCATGTGACTAGTCAGCAGATGGTCCTGACGTGCCATGTCCGAAATGCCCCCGAAGGATGCACGATCTGTATGGGACGGAGCGACGCTCTGTGACGGGAGGCCAACGCAATGACGACGAGAACACCGGACGCTGAGCCGCTGCTGACGCCCGCTGAAGTGGCAACGATGTTTCGAGTTGACCCGAAGACGGTGACCAGGTGGGCAAAGGCGGGCAAGCTCACGTCGATCCGCACTCTCGGCGGCCATCGCCGCTACCGGGAGGCGGAGGTCCGGGCGCTCCTCAAGGGGATCCCATCCGTGGGAAGTGAGGTATAGCCCCACGCCGACGCGATCAGACGCATCGGATCCTCCTTCCTGTGCTCACGCACTTCACAAGCTCCGGGTTCCAGATGGTTCCGGTTGCCTGAGATGCGGTCAGGCTAAGGCCAAGGGGGTCGCCGGTACGGCAGTTGTTCCAATCAGGGGCAATGGTTGTGCCTTTGATGTGTCGAGGTTGCCGACGAGGAGGGCGTGTCGGTACATCCAGGCGTTTTTGGGGTCTTCGACCAGATGGCCGAAGGCGGCGTGATCACTTTTTTCGCGCGCCGCTGGAGGCTCAGCTCCTGGGTCATGGAGGGCCGAAGGCGGCGCGATCATGTTTTTCGCGTCGCCGGAGGCCTGGCTTCCGGGTCGCTGGAAGGTCAGCATTTCCCGGTCGAAGACCCCAAGCACCGGCTGGGTCGCAACGTGTGGTTTTTCGCTCTGCGGATCAGGGATCGGCCGGTAGTCGGTGGACCGATCCAGTGTCGCCGGGCACCGCTTGCGGCCGGCGGACCAGGGCAGACGCCGGCGGTCGTGGCCCCGAGGGACGCTGGAGCCTGCTGCGAAAGCCATGGTTGCGACCCAGCCGAGCAAACCCCGACATGGGTCGGGACCGATCTGGCGGGGCGGCCCAGGTGGCGCCCTCGTCCACCGTCGCCAGAGATCGTCGTTTCGTGAGTGGTGGGGACCATCGCTTTACCAGCGGCATGGTGGACCAGCGGCATGGTGGCGGCAAACCACATGCGGACGTCTAGTGGCCAGGCGGCTGCTGGCTGGGTGCTACATGTGATCCCGAAATGCTATGCGTGGTCACGAATCTCCGTTCTGCCGGCCGTACGGGCGCAGTGAGCGCAGCAGAAGAACTGCCCGTTGGTCTGCGCCCCGTGACCGGAGATCTTCACTCCGCAGTGTTCGCAGATCGGGGCCATTGCATGGATCGCGCATTCAAAGCTGTCAAATGTGTGCACATTTCCCTGGGCATGCACCTCGAAGCTCATCTCATAGTCGTTTCCGCAAACTTCACAGCTGCCCATTGTGACTCCCCGTCGGCACC